>JAGGZT010000022.1 GCA_021161905.1 Acidobacteriota bacterium
AGCGAGGCTCAGCCTCCCGATATCGAGCGTCTTCATCGCCACCAGGAATCCAGCGCCAACCCTGCCGAGGACATTCTCCGCCGGAACCCGCATATCCTCAAACCGAAGCTCGGCAGTGGAGGTGCCGCGGATGCCCATCTTATCCTCCTCAGCCACCACCTTGAAACCTGGGGTATCAGTCTCCACAATGAAGGCGGTAATACCACCCCTCACCCCTCCTTCCTTGGAGGTGGCGGCAAATACCACTATGATATCGGCGATACCGCCATTGGTGATGAATATCTTCCCCCCGTTTATGATGTAGGAATCGCCGTCCCTCACGGCAAGCGTCTTTATATTGGAGGCATCGGAACCCGCCTCTGGCTCGGTGAGGGCAAAGGCGGCGATCTTCTCACCAGCGCAAAGGGGAGGAAGATATTTCTTCTTCTGCTCCTCATTTCCCGCTAAATAGATCGCCATCGTCCCGATGCTCACATGGGCGCCGATAAAGGTGGTTACCGAGGCGCAGGCGCGGGAAAATTCCTCGAGCATTATGCAATAACCGATCTCACCAGCACCTGCCCCACCGTACTCCTCAGGAAAGCAAATCCCTAAAAAACCCTGCTCCGCTATCTTCCTGATAAGCTCCTTCGGTATCTCCTCCTCCTGATCGATCTTATCGGCGAGTGGCTTGACCTCGTTTTCCACAAACTTACGCGCCATATCCCGGATCATTTGGTGCTCTTCGCTAAATGTAAAATCCATATGCCACCTCCTCTAACTGGTAGATGCAAGAATAAAAATACAAGAAGATATCAAATCATAACCGAGAGAGGAACGGTTCTCAAGAACCCCCCTACCTTCCTGCAAAGCCCCAAAGAGTAACCCTTCTACGGATAAAAAGCCCCCCTTTTACACAGAGGGCACTCCTTCTTCCCTCTCAGACTGGGATCTAAATAACAAGGTTAAACCAATGAGCTACTCTCCCTTCTTCTCGGGAGAGGCTGGGGAAGAAGGAAGCTTCCTCCCCTCCATTGCCGCAGTAAGGGACTCAATCACATAACCTCTGAGCTCGGGACTGGTAAGCTTGGAGACATTCGCCGGGGTGAGCTTGATCAGCTCCTTCTCCTTCTTTATCTTGAAGGGAACATTCCAAATAAGCATTTTATCGCCTTTCTTTACGATCGTCGCTACCCAGTACTCGCCCAAGGGGAGCTTTATCATCGCCTTCCCCGAAGCATCGGTAGTGAGCTCGATCTTACTTTTATCATTGAGGAAGAAATCTACTACCTTATCCCTTACCTGGCTGTAGACATCTCCCCTTCTTTCTTCGACGATCTTCGCCACCTTCTGCTTCAGTTTATCAAGCTGTGCCTGCCAGGCATCTACCCTCTTATAGACCTTAGTGGGAAGGGTATTCACCACCTGGGTGTTTACCACGATCTCCTTTTTTATCGGTCCGTACTCCCTACTTGCGCTATCAACCGTCTTCTTCAACCTGTCGAAAGAAGCCTTCGCTGGACCGGAAAGCGAAGATGCCTTCCTCATCTCATCGAGATAATAGAAATAAACCCCGTCCCAGTCCTTCTTCCGGGCGAGTTCAGCTAATTTCCGCCTCCTTGTCGCAGGATCGGTGTACGCCTGACGGATATACTGGGTAAATACCCTTTTCACCCGAGCTACCAACGCCTGCTCCTTCTGCCGCATTAAAGCAAGTCGAGATTTGCTGTAGCTTACCTTCTTATCGAGGTCATCGAGGGCTTTCTCTATCTTACTATTGATCACCTTCTCCTTATCGTAATACCCGATCTCACGCCTCACAGAATCTTCAAGCTCCCCAAGCTTCATCTCGTCCTTGGTCTTACCTGCTACCATATTGAGCTGATCGACCAGATTGTATTTGAGGACATAAAGCTTATGATCGGCAACCGGCTTCGGCATCCCCGGCGCTTGAGAGAGAGAAAGAATGATGGTAACCTCCGATCTCATCTCCTCCGGCTTCTTACCACAACCCACCACTCCAAGAAGCAGGAGGACAAGGAGAGGTAATAATACTTTCCTCCTCATCTATTTTCCCCCTTCCTCACAATGATTGCCTCTTTCAAACTCATCATACTATACCAATCCCTTCACCAATAATACAACTAAAAAGCTTAAACTAAAAGAGAAAGATCTGTCAAGAGGGTTCCCATCAAAGCAACTCCTTTATATTGAATATCTTAAAAATTAATGTTATAATAAAAAAGATAAATTTATTTAAGGAGGGGTGAAAATACTAAAGGAGAAGTCTGTAGCCATTACTCTAGCAGTTCTCATCGGGATAGCGGGGGTATATCTCTTCTCTCTCGACCTCCAAGGGGGAGGAAGGCTACTCCTCTTTACCTCAACGGGGATAGGGGGGCTCTTTCTTCCCCCGGCGAAGAGAGAGGATCCCCTTCTCCTTTCGACTGTCTTCGTTACCGCTTTTTTCATCGGGGGATTAAAGGTTGCAACCTCATCCCTCATTCTCTCTCATCTCTTCTGGGGGTTATTCCTAAGGGTCCCCCCAAAAAAGCTCCTTATTAAGTCTTCCTCGCTCCTTATCCCACTCCTTTCCGGAGCCATTTTCTACCTCAAACTGGGAGGAAGCCTCCCCATCGAGGATATAACCCCAAAGATGGCTAAGGAGGTAGCTATCTTCTTCTTTCCCCCTTACCTGGTGGCGTCACTCCTCTTCCTAATAGGAGAAAAAAAGAAAGGAGATGCCCTCTTTAAGAGGTGTGCCAAGGGGTTACATCTCTTCGCCTTCTCCTTGTTCCTCGCCCTCTTCGGTGCAGTGATCTACTATCAAATAGGACTATACGGCTTCATCATCGCCCTCTTTATCTTCCTCGCTATCCAGGGAGATATGAAACAGTTAGTGGCAACCAAGGAGGAGCTTCGAAGGGCTTTTGACGATCTATCGCTCATTTTCTCTGCCTCCCAAGAGATCCACCTCATTCTGGAAGAGGAGAGGGTGATCCCCTCCATATTCCAGACACTCTCCTCATTTCTCCCTCTCTCTTTACTCGAGGTAGGAACTATCCATTCCCCGGAGCGCCTCGATCTTTTCATATTTGATGGGAAAAATCTCTTAAAGAAGGGGGAAGAAGAGCTCACTCCGGAGGAAAAGGAATACTCGGAGAAAGAAGGGTCCCTCCTGATAAAAGGGAAAAGGATATTTGCCCCCTTAAGGGAGGGAAGAGCGGGGAAGAGATACATCAGGCTCCATCTCGCCTCCTCCCCAGAGGAAGGGAGTCTCAAAACCCTCAAAATACTCCTTCCTCAGATAGCAAATGCCCTGGAGAACGCTCGCCTCTATCAGGAGTTCCGGGAGAAGATGGAGAAGTACCGAGAGTTAAGCGAGAACCTGGAAAAGAAGATCGCGGAGAAAACCGAGGCGCTGGTTAAGTCAGAGAAAGAGCTCAAAAAGAAAAACATCGAGCTCGAAAACTTCGCCAACACCCTTTCTCACGACTTAAAAGCCCCTTTAGTCAGCATAAGCGGGTTCCTCGAGGTAATTCGTAAGAAATATAGCGACCTCCTTGACGAGCAAGGAAACCATTATTTAGAGAGGATAAGGAGCAATATAGATTATATGAACTTCCTCATCCGCGATCTGTTCGAGCTCTCCCGTAGGGGAAAATCGCTTGCTCCCTTAAAGAGGATGGAGGCCGCTCATATCATCTACGAAGCGCTTGACCGGTTCCAGTTCCAACTGCGAGAGAAGAAGATAGAGGTGAAAATCGAAGGGAAATTACCCCCCATATTCTGCGATCGTTATCGAATGATAGAGGTATTCACCAATCTGATAGAAAACGCGATAAAATACTCCGATCCAGCTAAGAAGAGGAAAAAGATCGAGATCGGAGCGGTGGAGAAAAGCGACAGCTACCAATTCTTCGTGAGGGATAACGGGATCGGAATCGAAAAGGAAAAACTGAAAAAGCTATTCAAAAGAGGAAGAAAACAGGGGATGGGACTGCTTATCGTCAAGGAGATCATAGAGAACCACGGAGGCAAGGTAGAGGTGGAATCAAGCCCAGGCAAGGGAACGACATTCTACTTCACCCTCCCCAAGATACCGCCTAAAATGAGCTCTTTAGCATAGGCGAGCTCCTCGTTCTTCCCCCTCACCTTACCATCGATCTTGGCAAGGAGCACCTCCCTCAATATCTCTCCCACCTTGGGACCCGGGGCAACCCCGAGGGAGACTATATCGTCTCCGGTTATCTCAAGCCTCGTCTCCGCTAATTCTGAAATATACCTCGAGATCTTAGCTGCCGCCATCTTGCCCTGAGACTTCGCCATTGCGAAGAGGAGTACCTCCTCGGGGAGCGGTTTAAGGAGTAGATAGGTCCTGCTTGGAGGAAGCTCCTCTTTTTGTCCAAGCTCCCTTAAGATATGATAGACCTCCTCTCGATAGGAAAGGATCAGCTCCTTCTTTCTACCACTCAAGGAAAGGCGCCTCACCACCTCGGATCGCTCCTTAACGCTAAGCCGTTCCAGCATCCCCATCAGATAGATCAGGGCAGGGTCCACTACCCCTTTCTCTCGATAGAGGAGACGATACCAGGAAAGGACGCTATCTACCGAATAGAGGAGCTTCCTCATCTCCTCGTCCATCACTACCTTGGGATGGATAAACTGAAGCAGCTTCAAGGAGGAAAGTTCCTCAATGGCGGGCACCGGATGCTCCTCGGCGAAGATGAGGGAGAGTTCGGTAAGCACCCTCTTTCCAGATAGCTTGCGGAATACCCCCCGCCTAACCGCCCTCTTTATCAGACTGAGGGTGTTCCTCTCTATCTCGAAATGGAACCGATGCTTGAACCTCACCGCCCGAAACGCCCGGGTAGGATCCTCGATGAAGGAGAGGGAGTGAAGCACCCGGATCACCCCTTCCCTCAAATCGCGCATTCCACCGAAGAAATCGATCAATCTCCCGAAATCATCTCTATTTAAGCTCACTGCCATCGTATTTATGGTGAAATCGCGCCTGAAGAGATCGTGCCTCAATATCGACTGCCTGACCTGAGGGAGCGCTGCCGGTTGTTCGTAATATTCCGTCCTTGCGGTAGCCACATCCACCTTGAATCCATCGGGAAAGACGATCACCGCGGTGCCGAATTTCTCATGGGTGCGCGCCCGCCCCCCTACCCTCCTCGCCAACTCCTCGCCGAAGGCGATGCCATCCCCCTCTACCACAATATCGAGATCGACATTCTCGATATCGAGGAGGATATCCCGTACTATCCCCCCAACGAGGTAAGCCTTGAAACCAAGTTTTCCCGCTATCTCGGAGACAACGGTGAGTATCCTAAACACCCTCTCCGGGAGCTTCCTCTCAAGTAGGGAAAGGAGGTTCTTGGTGAACGGCTTTTTCCCCGGGAAGGCGATCTCCGTTTTCAGGGCATATAGATGACGGAAAAGCTCCATCCGGGTGATTATCCCTGATATCGAGCGATCATCTTCACCAACGAGGAGGAAACGCCTATTCTCCTCGATCATCTTCTGCTCCACCTCCTCAAGGCTCGCCTCCGGAGAGACTATACCCACCTCAGGCTGCATTACCTCGGAAACCTGAGAATCTCCCATATTATGGAATATCGCCCGATCCGCCAACTGCCTCGTTATCACCCCCGCCGCCCTGCCCCGGGAAAGGACAGGAAGAGCGTTTACCCGGAACTTGTTCATCAGGGCGAGGGCGGAGGAAACTGTCTTATCCTCCTCTACGAACTGGACATAGGGGCTCATAATGTCGCCGGCGACAAGAAGGGGGGAAAGTCTCTCATTAAGAAGCCTTAGAAGCTCCTCCTTCACCTCAATGAGGGTTTTCCCCTTGACGATGGCTGAGGCAGCTGAAGGATGTCCTCCTCCACCGAGGGATGATAGGATATCGCCCACATCTACCTCAGGTACCCGGCTTCGGGCTACCACACTCACCGCATTGCCGACGCCGACCAGGGCGAAAAAGATGGGGATATTTTCCATCTCCACATAGCGATGGACGATCAGGGCGAGTTCATCGATGTACTCTTCGGAAGAAAAAAGCGATATCACCACCCGATGCCCCTTTATCATATGTTGTTCCGAGGAGGAGATCATCTGGTTTAAAAGGGTGAACTGCTCCGAGGTGAGCTCCCGATGGAGGAAACGGGAGACGATGTCGAGGTCTGCTCCCGAGCGCAGGAGATGGGCAACCGCCATCAAGTCCTTCTCCCTGGTGGTGGGGAAGCTGAGAAAACCGGTATCCTCGTAGATGCCAAGTGCCATCACCGTCGCCTCAAGGGGATCGAGGGAAATCCCCTTCTCCTTGAAGAGGTGAACGAAGATAGTGGTGGTAGCCCCTACCTCCTCGATGTGCTCCTCATCCCCATCGATATCCCCCTCCTTTGGCGGATGGTGGTCGTAAACGACCACTCGAACACGGGGGCGAGAAAGAAGCTGAGCCAGCTCCCCGATGCGTGAAGCCTGTCTGATATCGACCACGATGAGCTTCTCCACCTTCGATAGATCGACCTCGGAAAGGGGAAGCTCCTGAAAGGGAAAGAAACCGCTCTCTAAAAACCGAGAAAGCCCCGGCTCTTTCCCCCCGGGAAAGACAAGCTCCGCCTGAGGAAAAAGCTTCTTCGCCGCCACCATCGAGGCGAAGGCGTCGAAATCGGCGTTTAGGTGAGTGGTTATTATCTCCATCGCTAAAACACCCAGGACACCCCGATCATAAGGTAGTTCACCTTTCCATAACCCTCATCATCTCGCAGTTTCCTGAGTGATAAGGTCCAGCTATCATCTATCAGAAAACCGATCTCGAAATCATCGAGTCTGATCCCCGAAACATACTCCCCATAATAACGAACAAAGGGGGAAAGGCGACCATCAATAGGATATGTATAACGGATCCCGTACTTGAAGTTCGCTCCTCCTTCGGAAACGAAAGTGGAGTCGACCACTCGCCCCAGGGCGAAGAAGAAATCGAGGGAGCCCAAACGAAGATCGGGAAGGATAAACCCACCCTTTCCCCTCATCCTTCCCCAATTGGGGGTGAGAACGACAAATTCAGCGAAGTTTATGCTCGATCTCGGATTGGTGATCTCCCTTTTTATCAGATGATTAGAACGATGATAGAAGGAAAAACCAAAGCCTATCTCATCCCGGTAATAGAGATAGGCTCCGCCTGATATGAAATAAAAGGCGTTATTATAAGGGTCGGTGAGGATGGTTCCACCTCCCTCTACCCCCGTTCGCAAGGAGAAACGATCCCCGACATCTAAAAGCCTCCATTCGCCACCGAGCCTTGTCTCGATGAAAGCACCCCCAGGAGCAAGGGCGGAGATACCAAGCCGGCCCTTAACGATCGTATGAGGAGGAGCGAGGGGAGGAGCGGATCTTCCCTCCTCGAAACTCACCCCGAAGATAACACCGCGAGCCACCAGCCCTAAGGGGTGTTTGTTATCGATGAAGCCAAAGTAGAAGCTGGTTACCCTCTCCCCTTTGGAGAAAAGGTTTAACCTCAACCTTCCTTCCTTATCAGCGTCAAAGCGGGAGGAAAAAAGCGCAGAGAGGGAGAACTCCACCCCAAGATTGGAATATGGAGAGAGCTTGAGGAAATTGTAGCGGAAGGAGGCATCGAACTCTCCCCTTCCCCAGAGCTCACTGCTTCTCGCCACCACCAACCCCAAACTGCACCTGAAATCGAGACCGAGATCGGGCGAGATCAAGCGAAAGCCCGGCGTCTCCACCCCAGCGGAGACGATATCCATCCTGTCAAGCCGCATAAGGTCAACCCTGACCAGGTGGTAGTGGCGGTAGTCCAGGTTCAAAAGAAGGGAAGGGTTAAGGAGGTGCTTCCAGCCAGCAGTAAGCTTGAACTCCGCATGGTCGATATCAAAGACGGAACTTCCCTCCCTCTTCTTAAGCGGTACCGAATGGCGGTAATCGAGGAAGAGGAGGTCCTTCCCTTTGATGTAAACGGGAACGAAGTAATTGAACGCCCCCAAGTAATTGAACCGGGAGGAGTTGGAAAAGAATATCTCCCCTTTAGCACTTCCCTTGCCCAGATATTTCTTTATGATCTCATCCTCATCATCTGAGAAAAGAAGCGAAGAAAAAAGTAGCAAAAGTAGAAAAAGGAGAAACTTCTTCCTCATCGCTTTCTTCCTCCTAAGGGTTATGCCCGTGGATGGTACCTTTCATAAACCTCACGCAACCGTTCCTTCAGCACCCGAGTGTATATCTCCGTGGTGACCAAGTTTCGATGGCCAAGCATCATCTGGATCGAACGAAGGTCTGCCCCCCGAGCAAGAAGATGGGTGGCAAAGGAGTGGCGAAGGAGATGGGGTTTTACCTTGCGTTTCAAACCCTTCTTCTGTCCATAGGAGGCAACGATCTGCCAGAAACGCACCCGGGTGAGTGCTCCTCCTTTCCTCGAGATGAAGAGGTAATCCGAAGGCTCATCCTCCCTTATCTTCTCCCTCCCCTTACTCAGGTAGCGCCTAAGGTAATAGGCTGCTTTTTCCCCGAAGGGAACCATTCGCTCCTTATCCCCCTTTCCCACCACCCGAAGAAACCTCTTCTTTAGATCGACATCCCCCACCTTGAGGGCTACCAGCTCCGAAGCCCTAAGCCCGGTGGCATAAAGGAGCTCGAGCATAGCCTTATCCCTTAAGCCAAGGGGGGTCTTTACATTGGGGGCGGAGAGGAGTTCCTCCACCTCCTCCGGGGTGAGCACCTCGGGAAGCCTCATCCAGAACCTCGGGGTTCCGATATCGGCGGTGGGATCAGAGGAGATCAGCTCTTCCCTTATCAGGTAGCGGTAGAAGGTGCGGGAGGCGGAAAGCGCCCTGGCGATGGTCCGAGCATCGAGCCCATTTTCCCTTAAATGGATGATGAAGCCGGCGATATCCTCCCCCTTAGCATCAGTGAGCCCCTTCCCCCTCGCTTTGAGGAACGAAGAAAGTTTCTTAAGATCCCGCTCGTATGATTCCACCGTCTTCGGTGAAAGTCCTCTCTCGATAAGGAGATGTGAGAAAAACCGGGAAAGTAGCTTTCTATCCACCTTATCATCCTATAAGAAGGGGTTATACCGCTTCTCCTCCCCGATGGTGGATGAAGGACCATGACCAGGGTAGATGGGAAGGGAATCGGGAAGGACAAGGAGCTTCTCCCTTATCGAGCTAACAAGGGTATCCCACGAGCCACCGGGAAGATCGGTTCGTCCCACCCCGCCGGCAAACAGGGTATCCCCGGTAAACACCCCATCATCGAAGAGGAGGGATATTCCACCCGGTGTATGGCCCGGGGTGTGAATGACCCTAAGGGTGAAGGAGCCCACCTTTATCTCATCCCCTTCAGAAAGGAGCCGATCCGCAGGAGGTGATGGTTTTCCCCCGATCATCTCCTCGAGCTCAGCATCCTGAGGCGAGGTGAGAATAGGGGCATCCTCCTTATGAACGAGGATGGGGATATTATATTTTCCCTTGACATCAGCATTTGCCCGAATGTGGTCGATATGGCAATGGGTGTTTATTATGTAGCGAGGGCGATACCCTCTCTCCTCAATGAAGGCGATGATACGCTCACCTTCAGCGCCGGGGTCGATCACCACCACTTCCCCGTTCTCATCGCCGAAGATGTAACAATTTACCTCAAGCGGTCCTACTACCAGCTTTTCGAGGATCATAACCCCTCCTTTACCTCTTTTTGCTTTCGATGAGGAAGGTCACCGGTCCATCGTTGATGAGCCCCACCTCCATCATCGCCTGAAATACCCCCGAGGCAACCGGAACCCCCTGTTCCCTTAATTTCTCGATGAAGTGGTTGTAAAGGCGCTCTGCCTCCTCTGGCTTTGCTGCGTTTATGAAGTTGGGGCGTCTTCCCTTTCTCGTATCGGCAGCGAGGGTGAACTGAGAAACGACCAACGCCTCTCCACCAACATCGAGAAGAGAGCGATTCATCTTTCCCTCATCATCCGGGAATATGCGAAGCTCCGCCACCCTCTTTGCCAGGTAGTCCGCCTCCTTCTCCCCATCATCCACCAGCACCGCGAGAAAGATCAAAAGTCCCTTCCCGATCTTGGAAACGAGCCTCCCATCGACCTTGACCCAAGCCTCTGACACCTTCTGGAGGAGCGCCTTCATCCCTTTCTCTTCAACCTCTCCTTGATTATGTCGAGGAGGTCAAACACCTCCTCACTTCCCAAAAGCCAAGCTATTATACCATAGAGAAGGAGGGCGAAAAATATAAGCGGGAAAAGGAGGAAAAGAAGCTTCAACTTGGGAAGATCGGGGGAGAGCCCGATCTTCTTCCCGAAATAGAGACAAAATCCCCCCATCATCGCCGATGACGCTCCGATTCGGAGGAGGGAGGCGAGAATATGTCCCCCTCCCAAGGCACCTGCCCTCCTCCTAAAGAGAAGGAGAAGCAGAAATAGGTTCAGGTAGGCGGAAAGGGAGAGGGCAAAGGCGATACCGCCATGGGCTAACGGCTTCATCAGGATGAGGGCAAGGGCGATATTTCCCACCATCGCCACCGCTGCCACCTTGACCGGGGTCTTTATGTCCTTTAGAGAGTAGAAGGCAGGGGCAACCACCCTCACCCCACCTACCGCAGGGAGTCCCAGAGCAAAGAATAAAAGGGCGAACGAGGTCATAGAGAGGGAATGGGCGCCGAACCTCCCCCAGCGAAGGAGCAGAGCTACTATCGGCTCCCGGAGAACGATGAGCCCTACCGCTGAAGGGATGGTGATGAAGAAGACGAGCCTCATCGCATAGTTCAGGGTTTCCTTCAAGGGTCCTAAATCCTCGAGCAGAGCCTGCCGCGACATAAGGGGGAGGATAACCGTAGAGACGGAAACGGCAAACACCCCCAGAGTGAACTCGGTAAGCCGATTGGCATAAGTGAGGGAGGCAACCGCTCCTTCAGGGAGCATCGAGGCGATGGCGCTTGAGACGAGGACATTTATCTGGATCACCCCTGCCCCGAAGATGCCGGGGACCATCAGCCTTCCTATCTTCTTTATCGCTGGATGGGAGAAGGATATCCCGGGACGAAAACGCATCCCCAGCCTGATGAGAAATGGTATCTGAAAACCGAGTTGAAGGGCTCCCCCAAGGAGAACGCCAATAGCGAAGGCATAGGCAGGCTGAGAGAAACGAGGGGCAAGGAGGTAAGCGGAAACGATGATCGAGATATTTAGGAGAACCGGGGCAAAGGCAGAGGGGGCAAAGATATCAAACGAGTTCAAAATCGCCATCGCTAAGGCGGAAAGCCCGATAAAAGCCAAATAGAAGAACATAATCCGGGAAAGGGAGGCGGTAAGATCTATCTTTCCCGGAACCTGAGCAAAACCAAACCCGATGATACGGACGATTGCCGGGGAGAAGATGATCCCAAGAAGGGAGAGAATAACGAGCACCAATCCCAAGGTATAGAAGAACCTATCAGCGAGCTCCCAGACCTCGCTTTTATCCCTTCCTTTGCGATATTCGGTAAATACGGGGATGAAGGCGGCGGTCATCGTCCCCTCCCCCACCAGCCGCCTCAGCAGATTGGGGATACGGTAGGCTAAGGTGAAGGCATCGGCGCCGGTCCCTGTGCCGAGCAGACTTGCAGTCACTATATCCCGAAAAAGCCCAAAGATACGGCTCACCACGGTAAGCGAACCCATCACCCCGGCTGATCTTATTATCCTTCTCTTTTCCTCCATAGGGAACCTCACCTCACGAAGAAGATATCATCGAACCATATGGTGCCACTCGTCCCCGGCTTTACCGAGGAGTTATTCACGATAAAGAAAAAGCCGGTTGACCTCGCCAGCTCGAGTCTCCCGTTCGTCCCTTTGGAAAGAAGGATGAACGAGGAGAAGGGGATGACCTTATGCTCCCAGTAGGGATGAACCTTTACCGAGGTACCCCATACCTCTACCTTTTCCTTCCCTCCGTTCTCATCATACTCCCGAAGCTGAAGCCAGAAACGATAGGTCCTGTCCCCCTTCACGAAGAAGCTGATCGCGGAATAGGGGGAAAGATCACGATAGACCCGATTGGAAAGAGCACAGGTGATCTCCCTCCCCTTAGCGACGGTAGGGGCAAGATGGAAGGAAAAGCGGAGAGAGTGCTTGGATGAGGGATGAGCCCCCTCATCAACCACCTCGACCTCCTCCGATGAAGCAGGGTCGTGCTCCAAGCCAAACCTGGTCCTTGGTCTTCCCTCAAAATCCTCGACCATAAGAATACCCTTACCCTTAATAGGGGGAGAGGTGACCTCCTTTCTTTTAGGCTCCGCTTTTATCCTTTCCTCATCCCAGAGATATATCGGGTTCGATATTATCCAGGGAAGAACCTTCCCCTTAGGATAACATCCCTCAGGGAGATAGACCTCCACCCGATAGGTACCGGGTAAGGGAGGACTGTAGCTTACCCTGGAGGAAGAGAAGGTCTTAACCACCTCCCCATCCCGGATGAGGACCACCCGGATGGGAGCGGGGTTGGGAACGAGTATCCTCAATGAGGCTTCCCGGGAGAAAGGGATAAGGTTTCCCATAATTCCCCGTTTCCCGGCTGAGGAAGCGCCGAAGAAAAACCCCCGGGCATCCGCCACCCCGTCCAAGCCGAGGTAGAAATTTCCCCGCCTGATGGCGGAGTAGATAACCCGTTTGTCGTGAAGGAGCCTCCCGGTAATCCTCTTTCTCGAAAGGAGATGGAGCTTCACCAAGGAGAATACCGCCCGGTAGCTGGGGAAGGGCAAAAATGTCCCCCCGATCAAGGGGATGCCACCGTGGGCATCGGCACCCGCTGAGCCAATAAACCTTCTCCTTTTGGTAAAGCTATCCCATCTTTTTAGATTCCCCCCTGGAGGAGAGAAGGTGAGAAGAAGGGCATAGCGAGGGGAAGCGGGATAGAGGGCTAAGCAATAGGCTAAGCGGAAGATAGAACGATAGCGCCATTCACTATCGGTATTGATGAGCTCCATTCCATCCAAGGGGAGGTCCCAACTGGTCCAGGGGACCTTAGGGGAATCCGGATGGGCAGCGATGGCGATCCCTCCTTCCTCGTGAACATCGGCGAGCGCCCCTTCCGCCATTGGGGGAAAACGGTAAACGGGATCGGGGATATCGAGCGCCACCATATGCCCGGAAAAGGTGGAAAGCTCCGTCCCCACAAGGAGGAGGGTTTTCCCATAATAGCCCTCCTTGCCCTCGGCAAGGGGAAGAAGGGTATCGTGATCGGTGGTGATGATGAAGTCGAGGGAGAGGGAAGAGGCGGCTTTAGCTACCTCCTCGATCGTACCCTTACCATCGGAATACCTGCTATGGGCGTGGATGATGCCCCTATATTCGAAATAACCCCACCTATCACCCGAGGGAGGAGAGGGAGGAAGCGGGTTAAAGGAAAGGGGAGGAAGGTAAAACACCGCCAACAGTAAAACGAGGATGAGAAATCCTACCAACCTCTTTCGCCTAACCATAAAAAACTCCCTTGACAACAAGGAAACTACCCTATATAATCCCCTTTCGCATCGGTTAACGGAGTAAAGGAGGTAAAATGGCAAAACCGAAGACCTCGGCAAAGAGGGTGAGACAAAACAGAAGAAGACGGGAGATAAACAAGCGGAACCGCACGAGACTCAGAAACCAGATAAAAAAGCTCCGTCGGGCTATCGAGGCGAAGGATATCGAGCTCGCCAGGGAACTGCTCAATCCCACCCTCTCCCTCATTGACCGTTCGATCCAAAAGGGCATCATCCACGATAATACCGCCTCCCGGCTGAAATCGAGACTTACCAAAAAGGTAAACGCCCTAACCGCAGCGGAAGAGGCTCCGGTCAGTAAATAGGGGGAGAAAAAGAAGCGGTTTCACGCTCCGAGGTGAGCTCGAGGATGAGCGCCGCCAAGAGAACCTCCTCCCTTTTCTTGAACACACTCCGTTTAAGATAAAAATCGAAATCGGCAAAGCGGGAAAGAGCCCGCTTAAGTTTTTTCAGGTCGAAATTCCTCGCTTGCCTCAGGTACTCATCAGCGAGGAACCTCCTTCCCTCATCACCAATGAGCGATTGAAGCTTAGCGCGCCCCTCACCGGAGAGCGACGCCTCGAGGAAGCGGGAAAGCTCAACAATATGGCCCTCAACCGCCGCCAAGAGCACCTCCGGGGCAATTCCTTCAACCATCAGGCGGGAAAGAAGAAGAAGGGCTCGCCCCGCATTCTTACTCCCCACCGCATTCGACAACTCCCAGATCTGATGCTTCTTTATCCCGCCGAAGATGAGTTCCGCCTCCCTCAGGGTGAGTTTCCTCTCCTCCCCCAAATAGAGCATCGCCTTCTCGAGCTCGCTTGCAATGGCATAAAGATCGGCACCCACCAACTCGATGAGAAGGGAGATAGCTCTCGGTTCTGCCTGATATCCCCTTCTCCTCAAGTAATTATGGGCGAAGCGCTCTGCCTTTGCCAGCTTAAGCCTTCTCAGCTCAACCACCTCTCCGTAGTTCGCTATCAACTTGACCGCCGGATGGGATAGGGCTTTCCTCCTCCGTTTCCCTCCTATTCTCTCCAGGCTAAAGGCGAGAACGGTTGAAGGGGAGGGGTTCTTAAGGTAATCCTCAAATACCGCTGGTGGACTGGTGGTGAGTTTTTCCAAATTCCTCACCAAAACGAGCCTCTTCCCGCCAAAAAGAGGAAGGTCCGCTGCCTTATCCACTATCTCCTCGTAGCTCGTCTCATCGGCGAAGAGGGGTTCATAATCCACTTCTTGAGAAGAGGAAGCAAGCCTGGCAAGAAGCTCCCTCACCGCTGCCCGAAGGAGATAGGGCTCTTCCACCGAAAAAAGATAAACGGGGAAGATATCCCCGGTAGAAAGCCTCCTTTTGAACTCGGCGTAATCCATCATCAAAAACTTTCCAAGATGAGGGCAGCGAGCCTCTTGGCAAACCTCTCCGCAGAGATCTTTATCGCCTCCTCCTCCTGATTGTAATAATCGCCAACCTCCTCGCTCACCTGGAAGTTCTCGGAGAAGGTGAGATGATCGTTTGTAAAGAGCACCTTACCGGTAACAAGATCGGTAAAGACCACCTTCGCCCGAACGGTAACGGTATAGGAGGTCGCCCTTCCCTCCTCATCGAGCGCCCCTGGCCTAAGCTGGTAGGAGACGAGCTCCCCAATAAGCTCGGCATCCGCCCCCTCCCTCGCCGGGAGAATACGGTAGCTCCCCCGGGAGAGGAACTCCTCCTGGACCTTCTCCGTTATCACCTCCTCGAGCCCGGGGCGGGAGGTGTTATTCTTGAAGGTGGGTATGGCTATCTTCTTGATGTGGCTCGGGAGATATGAACCACGCCCTACCAGATGATATCCACAGGCGATAAAACCGAGCAAAAGGACAAAAACCGAAATAAAAGTAAGGACCCGCTTCATATCTCCCTCATACCACGATATTTATCAACTTCTTGGGAACATAAACCACCCTTCTCACCTTGCTCCCCTCGACATAGGAACGAACCTTGGGAAGGGAAAGGGCAAGTTCTCTTATCTCCTCTTCCGAAGTATCTTCCGCTACCTCGAGCCTTCCCCTGAGCTTCCCGTTCACCTGAACCACGATGGTGATCAACTCCTCTTTGGCAAGTTCGGGGTCATAACTGGGGAAGGGATGATGGGCGAGGCTCTCTTTGTGTCCCATTCTCTCCCAGAGCTCCTCAGCGATGTGAGGGGCAAAGGGTGAGAGGATGAGTACCAATGATTCCAGCGCTTCCTTCAGTATCGGGATATCGCCTGGGGTTTTACTCCCCTTCTCTCCGTAATCGTAGAACTCGTTGACCAACTCCATTATGGCGCTGATCGCGGTGTTGAAATGGAGCCTTTCTTCGATATCCACCATCACCCTCTTTATCGTCTGGTGGAGCTTTCTCCTCAGCTTCACCGCCTCAGGAGACGGCTCCCCACCCGCCTCCTTCTCAAGCTCGGGGAGAAAACGGTTCACCAACCGCCAAACCCGAATGAGAAAACGGTATGCCCCCTCAACCCCGAAATCGCTCCACTCGAGATCCCTCTCCGGCGGGGCGGCGAAAAGGATGAACAACCGCACCGTATCCGCTCCATAGCGATCGATCATCTCATCGGGATCGACCACATTCCCCTTTGACTTGGACATCTTGGCACCGTCCTTTATCACCATCCCCTGGGTAAGAAGGCGGACCGCGGGCTCCGATATCTCGAGGAAGCCGAGGTCACGAAGCACCTTGGTGAAGAAGCGGAAGTAAAGGAGGTGCATAACCGCGTGCTCAACCCCCCCGATGTAGATATCCACCGGAAGCCAATAGGAAGCGGCGGAGACATTTATCGGAGCGTCCTCTATCTTGGGATCGGTATAGCGGATGAAATACCACGAGGAATCGACGAAGGTGTCCATCGTGTCCGTTTCCCTTTTCGCCTTCCCTCCACATTTGGGGCAGGTGGTCTCAACGAATTCGGGGACCTTATCCAATGGGTTCCCCCCCACTCCGCTGAACTCCACATCCCGGGGAAGAACCACTGGAAGGTCCTCATAGGGCACGGGCACGACGCCACACTTGGAGCAGTGGATCATCGGGATCGGCGTCCCCCAGTAACGCTGGCGGGAGATCCCCCAATCCTTAAGGCGATAATCGACCGATCTCTTTCCGAAGCCTTTTTCCTCCGCATATTCGGTCATCCGGGCTATCGCCTCCTCAGAGGAAAGACCACTGAACTCACCGGAATCTATGAGCACGCCGTATTCGGTAAACGCCTTCTCAAGACCCTCGGGGGCAAGCTCGCCCTCCTTCGGCTTTACCACTATCCTCATTGGAAGCTGATACTTTCTCGCAAACTCGAAGTCCCGCTCATCATGGGCGGGAACAGCCATCACTGCCCCGGTGCCGTAATCCATCAGGATGTAGTTGGCAACGAAGATGGGTATCCTCTCTCCAGAGAAGGGGTTTACCGCATAGGCGCCGGTGAACACACCCTCTTTTTCAAGGGTTTCCGCCTTTCTCAGGGAATAGGGGATCTTCCGCTCTCGGGAGACGAAGTGGAGCACCTCGCTCTCCTCCTTCTTCCCCTTGACCAGCTCCGGGATCACCGGATGCTCCGGGGAAAGAAGAAGGAAGGTGGCACCATAGATGGTGTCTATCCTGGTAGTGAAGACCTCGATCTCGATATCGGAGGAAGAAACGGGGAAGGAGACCCGGGCACCGACGCTTTTGCCGATCCAGTTCCTCTGCATCGTCTTCACCCGTTCGGGCCAATCCTTCAGGGTATCGATGTCGGCGAGAAGCTCCTCGGCATAAGCGGTGATGCGAAAGAACCACTGGGGAAGCTCCCTCTCCTCCACTTCGGAATCACAACGCCAGCAACGCCCTCCTTCAACCTGCTCGTTAGCGAGCACCGTTTGACAGGAAGGACACCAATTCACCCTCCCCAACTTCCGATAAACCAGTCCCCTCTCCCACATCTTTAAGAAGAACCACTGGTTCCAGCGGTAATAGTCGGGAAGGGAGGTATTGACCTCGCGCTCCCAGGCATAGCTGAAGCCGAGCCTCCTAAGCTGACCCCGCATCCTCTCAATATTTTTCATCGTCCACTCGGCGGGGTGGATCCCATGTTTGATGGCAGCGTTCTCCGCGGGGAGACCGAGCGCATCCCAACCTATCGGATGGAGCACATTATACCCCTTCATAAAGAAATAGCGGGCGATCACATCCCCTATAGAGTAGTTCCGCACATGGCCCATATGGATGTCGCCCGAGGGGTAGGGAAGCATCTCCAGGCAATAATACTTCTTCTTCCCCGGGTCCTCGCTCACCTCGAAGACCCGCTCCTCCCACCACCTTTTCTGCCACTTCTCCTCGATCTTTTTGAAATCGTATCTATCACCCTTCATTGGAATCACCCTCTTTCTCCCTCTCAAGACTCCTTCTTACAGCATCAAGCACCCCGTTTACAAATTGAGCGGATTCCGTTGAACCATAGCGCTTGGCGATCTCTATCGCCTCGTTTATCACTACCTTCTTTGGCGTCTCCGGCTCATAGAGAAATTCGTAAACCCCCATCCGGAGGATATTCCTATCGACCACCGCCATTCGGGGGAGACGCCAGTTGTCCGCATGGGAGGAGATCAGCTCATCTATCTCCTCCCGATGAGCGAGGGTGCCAAAGGCAAGCCTCCGAGCAAACTCCTCCACCTCGTAAGGCACCTTCTCCCCGGTGAAAAAGGCTTCTACCTCCTCCTTGCTCCTCTCGCCAGCGAGGTCTATCTGAAACAACAACTTAAGGGCGAGCTCTCGCCCCTTTCTCCTCGTTCCCATAGGGCTTTACTGGCGCAAGTTCAAAGCCTGCGGTAAAGATCAGCCATCTCGATGGCGGAAAGGGCAGCGAACCACCCCTTATTCCCCGCCTTGGCACCGGCTCGATTTATCGCCTGTTCCAAGGTATCGGCAGTGATGATCCCCAGGCTAACCGGCACCCCGGTATCCCGGGCGATAATCCCAAGTTCCCGGGTAACCTGGGAGGAGATGAACTCGAAATGGGGAGTTTCCCCTCGGATAAGTGCCCCCAAGCAGATTAGCGCATTGTACTTCTTGCTCTTCGCCATCTTATGGGCAACCTGGGGGATCTCGAAGGAGCCGGGAACCCAGGCGATCTCTATATCCTCATCAGCAGCCCCATGGCGGGTGAGGGCATCGAGACAGCCGGAAAGGAGCCTATTGCTGATAAACTCATTGAACCGGGCGATGACCACTCCAAACCTAAGCCCTTTTGCCGAAAGAATACCCTCTTTCTTTATCGGCATCGTTATCTCCCTGCCTCCTTATGAAGTTCAGCGAATTTTAACAGAAAATAGGGGATTTAGTCAAGGATATTGAATAATGTATATACGGTTACCTTTTTTCTCCTTATCACCCTGAGAGAGACTCCTGTTTAGGACAGTCAATCTACTTCTTGACAGGGGGAAGATCGGCTGATATATTGAGGAAGTCCTTTCATAAGGACCTTCCAATGAGAGATGGAACCAAGAAGAACTCCTCGCCGTTTAACGAATAAAATCTTGATGGAGGGCGTATATTGAATAATAAGGCTCCGCTTGCCGATGAGGAGATAATCAAGCGGTGTCAGCAAGGGGAGAAGGATGCTTATCGCCTTCTGGTCGAACGGTACAAGAGGATGGCTTATGCGGTAGCCCTGGCTATCCTCGGCTCACCGGATGATGCGCTTGATGCCTCGGAGGAAGCCTTTGTGAAAGCTTATTACGCCCTCTCCTCATTCAAGCCCGGCGAGAGCTTCGGCGCCTGGCTCCACCGGATAGTGGTGAATACCGCCATAAGCGAGCTAAGGAGGAGAAAAAGGCGCAAGAGCGTTTATATCCTCGATCTAAAAGACGAGTTGCGGGCGAAATCGCGAAGTCCAGAAGAGGCGCTTTACTCCTCTGAGGTGAAGGAGAAGCTTGAGGAAGGATTGTCGATGCTCGATGAGAAGAAGCGGGAGATAATCATCCTTAGGGACATCGAGGGCTTTTCCTATCGGGAGATAGCGGAGCTTCTCAAAATACCCTTGGGGACGGTGATGTCCCGGCTCCACGAGGCGAGGAAGGAGCTTAAGAGGGTGATGGAAAAGGTGCTGAGGAGAAGTAAATGAACTGTGATCAGTTCGAGGTACTAATCTCGGGCTACCTCGATGGGGAGCTCTCAAAGGAGGATGAGGAAAGACTCCTCCGCCATCTTGAGGTATGCCCCAAGTGCCGCAATAGCCTCGAGGAGCTAAAAAGACTGAAGGAGGTGGCTTCAAAAATGAAACTGACCGAACCACCAAAGGAGATCTGGGATAGCTATTGGGAACGGATCTCCAACCGTATCACCAGAGGAATAGGCTGGATTCTATTCATCATCGGGGCGGCGCTGATCGCCGGCTACGGGATATATCAGTTCGCCACCGAACCAGCAACGAGCGCTTTTGTAAAGCTGTGCACCTTTGCGATCATCGTTGGCTTCGCCCTTCTTCTGGTCTCCGTTCTCTGGGAACGGATAAAGGAGGCAAAAACCGATAAATACAAGGGGGTATACAAATGATCGTTACCACTACTGATGATATCCCGGGGATGAAGATAGTAAAGGTAATGGGATTGGTCAGAGGAAACACCGTTCGTGCCCGTCATTTGGGCAGGGATATTATGGCTGGACTGCGGAATGTGGTCGGCGGTGAGATCCACGAGTACACCAAGCTACTCGCCGAAGCAAGGGAACAGGCGCTCGACCGGATGAAGGAGGCGGCGGAAAAGCTTGGAGCAAACGCAGTAGTGGGAGCGCGGTTTAGCACCTCGATGGTGATGTCTGCCGCAGCGGAGATGCTCGTCTACGGGACCGCGGTACTGGTTAAGCCGGAATAATGGCTTTAGCCGTAGGAAATGATCTCGTTGAGCTCAGTCGGATAGAGAGGGCTTATCGCAGATTAGGGGAGAAGTTCCTCAAACGGCTCCTAACTGAGAGAGAAATGAGCCTCCTTCCCCAAAAAGGAAAAAGGAGGATAAGCTTCTTGGCGGGAAGATGGGCGGCAAAAGAGGCGATAGCGAAGGCACTGGGGAAGGGTATATCTGGAGGGATTGGGCTGTCGAAGAATGGGATTCCCCTTACCGATATCGAGATCCTAAGGGAGGAAACCGGGGCACCGAAGCCGATGCTTCACCGCCGGGCGAGAAAACGAGCGGAGGAGATGGGGATAAGCGAGGTAAGAATCGCCATCACCCATTCAAGGGAGATCGCCTCCGCGGTTGCCCTTCTTTTTTAACCTTCTTCGGGGAATATCTTTCCCGGATTCAATATTCCTTCGGGATCGAACAGCTTTTTTATCCTCCTCATCACCGAAAGCTCAGAAGGGGAAAGCTGAAGGGTGAGATAGGGCTTCTTGGTGAAGCCAATCCCGTGCTCGCCCGAGATGCTCCCTTTGAGCTCGATAACCTTGTTGAAGGTTCGTTCCACCGCCTGGTGGACCTTTTCCTCCTCCTCTCTATTCCCCCGTTCATACATAAAATTGGTATGGATGTTTCCATCACCCGCATGCCCAAAACAGACGATCAGGATACCGAGCTCCGAGGAGAGCTCCCGGATAAACTTGAGGTAGGTCGGGATCTCACTTCGAGGTACCACTACATCCTCATTTATCTTGCCCGACTTGAGCTGGGCGAGCGCCGGGGAGATGGACCGGCGAACCCGCCACACCTCCTCTTCCTCCTCCGGGGTGGTAGCAGTGAGCACCTCGCGACAGGAATGCTCCTTCGCCACCTTGATCACCTTTTCCGCCTCCTCCTTCACCTGAGCCTCGCTCCCATCCACTTCGATGATAAGTATCGCTCCAATGTCCGGGGAAAGACCCAGTTTATACGCCTCCTCCACTGCCCTTATCGAGGAGGCGTCCATCAGTTCGAGGGCGGAGGGGACGATCTTGTTCTTTATTATCGAAGAAACGGTCCTCCCCGCATCCTCGACATCCTTGTAGATTAGCCTCATCGTCCGACGAGATTCGGGAAGTGGCTTCAACTTCAAGGTGATCCGGGTGATGATCCCCAATGTTCCCTCCGAGCCGACGAAGAGGCGGGTAAGATCATAACCCACCACATCCTTCATTACCCGGGAGCCGGTGTCAATCACCTCGGAAGAGGGAAGAACCACCTCGAGCCCAAGTACATACTCCCGGGTTACCCCGTATTTGAACGCCCGGGGACCACCGGCATTCTCCGCCACATTGCCCCCTAAGGTGCAGTATTCGAGGCTCGCCGGATCAGGGGGATAGAAAAGCCCCCTCTTCTCCACCTCCTCCCGAAACCGACTCGTCACCACCCCTGGTTCCGCCACCGCTATAAGGTTGTCCTCGTCTATCTCGATTATCCTATCCATCCGGGAGAAGACGAGCACCATCCCCCCGGATAAGGGAACCGAGCCACCGGTATAGCCACAACCTGCCCCCCGGGGGATGAGGGGGAATTTCTCCCTTACCGCAAGCCTCACCAGCTCTACCACCTGGGAGGTGTTCTCCGGATAGACCACGACATCGGGAAGAAAACTTCTATTGGTGGCATCGTAGGAATAACAGACGAGGTCCTCCACCTCATCCGTCATCCCCTCTTTCCCTACTATCTTTTTTACCTCCTTTTTCACCCTCTCTTCCATATCATCTCTCCTCTGGTAAGGGGAGGGTAGTTCCCGCTTCTGGTATGATATATCCTCCTTCCCGCCTTATTTCGGCTGGGACCATCTCCCAGGCTTCCTCTAAACTCCTCGCCGGGATCATCCCCATCCTCTCGACATCGGGAGAAGGGAGCTCCGAGACGAGGATCACATTCAAGCGAGATACCTTGAGAGCAAGGGAAAAAGCGGTCTGACCGTTCAGCTCCTCGCTCTCCCGAAACCGGGTTAAGAAAGCCTCCTTCTCGAAGGGGAACCAGGAGAGAAATGAAGCGGAGCCGACGCCATCGGAACAGGCGGAAAGAAGGATCAGCCAACCGCCATCGGAAAGAGCCCTTTCTGCATTATGAAGCGCTTTGTGCGATTGGATGAAGTTGATATCCTTGGGAAAACCGCCAGCACTCGCCACCACCAGCCTCCTTCGCCTGGGGACGGGAACACCGTATATCCCCTTGAAGAAGGAACATCCTTCCTTATGTGCCTTTATCCAATCGCCAGCGAAAAGACCAACGATCTCCCCACCCGAGATGACCGTATTGACGATGAAGGGGCGTGGGGCATTCGACGCCGCCTCCACCAGGTCTTGGGAGAGGGGATTGCCCTCAAGCTCGGCGATCTCCACCCCATCCCGCCAAGTGCCCTTCTCGAAATCCACCGAAAGTTTGTGGTTCTCGATTACCGTTCGCTTCCCGGCAAGGCCAGGGACGATCGACTTCCTCCCTCCGGTAAAACCAGCAAAATAATGGAAGGTAATGCCACCGGTGAGGATGATTTTATCCACCTCGAAGAGGGCACGGTTGAGCGCCACCGGCACCCCTCTGGTGGTGGAACCGAAAGAAACGAGGTCCTCTTCCGCCTCCGAATTATGGTCGAAGAGGGGGAAGCGATCCGCTATCTCCTCCCCTACGATGGCTTTTCTCTCCTCTTCGGTGAGCCCCCGGTGATTCCCCAAGGCAAAGATAATCTTCACCTTCTCCTCAGGGACTCGAGCACCCAAGAGCTCGGAGATGATCAGGGGAAGTACCTTTCTCGCCCCGGTTTTCCTCGTTATGTCCGAGACCACGATGAGCACCTCATCTCCCTCTTTCACCCACTCCTTAAGCGGAGGAACACCTATGGAGTGGCTCAACCTGTGTCTCATCTCCTCTTCATCGAGCGGAGGCGGAGGGTCCTTAGGAAGGATGAGCTCGAACAGAGCGGGATCGTAGTTAAAGGGTACCTTTACCTTCCCGTAAGAAAGGAGACACTCCCCGTTCATCTTCAGCCAAGCCTGGCGAGGAATTCCTTGAACGCCTTCATCCCCTTCTCTATCACCGGGAGCGAGGTGGCATAAGAGATGCGGATATAGCCCTCCCTGCCAAAAGCGGAACCCTGGACCACCGCCACCCGAGCCTCATCGATAAGCTTCAGGGCAAACTTCTCCGAGGTATCCACTTCGCCCTTTAAGTAGTGGGAGATGTTGGGAAAGACATAGAAGGCGCCTTTAGGAAGGGGACACCTTACCCCGGGGATCTCGTTCAAGGCGTTCACGATGAACTCGCGCCTCCTCCTGTACTCTCTAAGCATCTCCTCCACCGAAGCCTGAGGACCAGTTATAGCTTCCACCGCCGCCCTCTGGGAGATGGAGGTAGGGTTCGAGGTGGTGTGGCTCTGGATGCGGGACATCGCCGAGATCACCTCCCGGGGACCGAGGGTGAAGCCGATGCGAAAACCGGTCATGGCATAGGTCTTGGAGACGGCGTTTATGATGATGGCGATCTCCTTAACCTCATTGCCGAAGGCGGCAAGCGAGGTATGTTCCCCTTCATAGACGAACTTCTCATAACACTCATCGAAGATTATGTAAAAGCCCCGGGAAAGGGCGAGCTCAATGATCCTCTCAAGCTCCCTCCTCGGGATCACCGCACCAGTTGGATTGTTCGGGGTATTGATGATAACCGCCTTCGTCCGCTCGGTAAGTGCCTCCTCGATAGCCTCACGGGTGAGGACAAACCCATTTTCCTCAGGAAGATCGATGATCCTGGGAACCCCATCCGTCAACTTCACCTGCTCGGGATAGGTAACCCAGTAGGGGGAGGGGATGATGACCTCGTCCCCCGGTTCTATAATGGCTAAGAAGGCGTTGGCTAAGGAATGCTTTGCCCCACAGGAGATGATGATCTCATCAAGCCCGTAGCTCGCTCCCCACTCATCGGCGTACTTATCCGCCACCGCTTTCTTCAGCTCCTCTATCCCCGATGAGGCGGTGTATTTGGTAAAGTTGTCCTTTATCGCTTTTATCGCTTCATTTTTTACATTATCTGGAGTATTAAAATCCGGCTGCCCCGCTCCAAAGCTGAATACCTCAATCCCTTTAGCCTTCAGCTCGTTCGCCTTCTGCGAGATGGCAAGGGTGGGAGAAAGCGATATCACCCTTCCTCTCTTCGCTATTTTCATTGGTATCACCTCAAGATATTGTTAGTATTCACCCTTTGGTTAACCCCTTAAACTTTCTCCTCATCCTCTCCTCAACCAAGGGAGGAACGAGTCCTCTCACCGACCCCCCTAACGAGGCTATCTCCCTCACCAGCCGGGAGCTCACATAGGTATAGGTTTCATTCGGCATCATAAACAATGTCTCGATATCCGGCGCCAGCCTTCTATTCATAAGCGCCATCTGAAACTCATACTCGAAATCGGAGATTACCCTCAACCCCCGGATGACAACGCACGCCCCGATGCTCTTGACATAATCGATCAAAAGGCCGGAAAAAGCATCGACCCTTATCCCCTCACGGTGGTTGAATATCTCTTCGATCATCTCCACCCGCTCGGAGATGGTGAACAAGAGGGATTTCCCCGGATTCTCCGCCACCGCCACCACGATCTCGTCGAATATCTTGGAGCCCCGTTCTATTATATCGATGTGCCCGTTGGTTATCGGGTCGAAGGAACCGGGAAAAACAGCGATCCGCTTCACCTTTCCCCTCCTTAACTAAAATAAGCGGTGTTAGTATAACTTAACCGAGAAGCCAAAGCAAGAATACCTCGCCCGCTTTAAAAGCTCTGCAACCACTTCCCCTCCCTAACAATCTCCGGGGTTAGGTTTTCTCTTGACATACAAATTTTTTTGTATTGAAACTTAAAGGGAGGGAAAAATGAGAAAAGTGTATTTTTTTCTTCTTTTTGTTTTTGCCTTGTTTCTTAGCTCGTGTAATGAAACCACCCCTTCTACTCCTACTACCCAACCCACAACCTCGACAGAAACTACCAGCTCTGCTCCTACTACCAGTAGCACCAGCACGAGCAGCAGTAGTATAGTCCAAAAGCCGGTTATCATAAGGGAAACCGGGCAAGGGTTCGATACGATACAAGAGGCGATAAATGCGGCGAGCGCCGGGCAACACATCGATGTCTCAGCAGGCACCTATGAAGAGCATATAACAATTGATAAAAAGCTCTACCTCATCGGCGCTGATAGAAACACTACCATCATAAATGGAGGGGGAACGGGAAACATAGTTACCTTTAGCTCCGGCGCAGATGGCTCGCTAATAACCGGATTTAAGATAATGAATGGCAGTGCAGCTATTTATTCTCCAGATACCGTCGCAATTACCATAGAGCGGAACATAGTAAAACAAAATGTCACCGGGATCGATTTGGCTTACGCTTCTTCCGATCTTATCATCACTGGAAATCTGGTCGAGGATCAGACGAGTAATGGGTTAAGTCTGCACAGATCCGTAGGTACTCCCCTAATAAGCGAAAGTATTTTCCAGAATAACTATGACGGAATGAGCATCTCCAGTATTAACCCGAAGATAGTAAAATGTGAGGCAAAGAACAATACCCGCTATGGGATAAGCTGCTGGGGTACCGCCAATCCCGATGTTGGCGGAGGTGCTCAGGGGGGTATAGGGCAGAACAAAATCAAGGGGAATGCAGTCTGGGATTTCTACAACGCCACCTCGAACGCGATCAAGGCGGAGAACAATTACTGGGACCATACCACTGCCACGGATATAGACACAAACGACATCTACGATGACGACGAGAACGCAAGCTACGGCGCGGTCGATTTCGACCCATTTCTTACCACTACCTCTTTAATTTCTCTCCACACGAAGTCAAGGTTGCTCCACATCTCCTCCTTATTCCGAAACCTTTTCCGCTCTTTGTTCAAGGGCGACCTTCCTATCTCGGCGATCTATCTATCTCGCTCCTTCGAGCCAAGGCTAAGATTTGCCTACGAGGAACTTCAAAGGAGAGAACGCTACCCACTCTTCGATGAGCAATACTACCCACCGCTGAGGGTGAGAACGAAGCGATAGATAGCTTGTTCTTTGAACGAATCCAGACGGATACCTCCGATATCCTTTTATTTTGAGCTATATACCCAACATCCAAATACTGGATAACTAAAACTAAACCTGCCCTGCTGGGACTTAACCAATTAGAAGGATTGACACTACCCCCTTCCCTTGTTAAGGTAGATATGTCTTTTATGATCTTCATATCGAGAAAGAAGGAGGAGCTATGAAGGGATTGGTAAAAAAGGGAGCTTTCCTATTTTCTTTATCTCTCCTTTTGCTGATAACCGTCTCCGCATCCAATCACTCTGCAAGCATCATCGAAAAGAGGCTACTTCGCGCTTACCGGCTGGAGAGAAACGGCTGGATCATCGTCCACATCGAGGGCGCCCCTTACGATCGAGGATTCCAGCACGGCTATCTCCTCGCCCCGGAGATAGAGAAGGAGCTCGCTCGGTTAAAGAAGATAGCCAAACTCCATTATAAATTCGACTGGAGCACCTACCGGGAGGCAGCGGAGAAGGTTTATCTACCGAGGATACCCGAAGAGTACCGAAAGGAGATGGGAGGAATCGTTGCCGGAGCCCGGGCGAATGGGATATCGCTTGATCTTGTTGATATCGTAATAATAAACAACTTCTACCAGATGAGCTGGTACTACCTCCCCTCGGTCTCGAAGAAGAAAACCGTTCTCCTGACAAAGGCGGAGAAATGCAGTGCCTTCATCGCCACCGGGGAGGCGACCAGGGATGGGAAGATAGTGATGGCACACAACACCTGGCTTCTTTATCCTATGGGGGTTGATTGGAACATCATCCTCGACATAAAGCCGACCAAGGGGCATCGGATGATCACTCAGACCTGCCCCGGCTCCATCCATTCTGGACCCGATTGGATAGTAAACGACGCCGGGATAATGGTAACCGAGACCACCATCTCCGGCTATACCGGTGGGGTGGATATGAACGGAATACCGGAGAGTATCCGCCTGCGGAAGGCAACCCAGTATGCCGACTCCATCGACGAGTGGGTGGCGATTATGCTCGAGGGGAATACCGGGGAGTA
>JAGGZT010000023.1 GCA_021161905.1 Acidobacteriota bacterium
AAATAATTTCGTCCAAGGAAGCACGCTGCCTCATCCACCTTCCCCGCCACGATCCTCTCTCTGATACTACTGCTTGAGACGATCTCTCCCTCTACTATAACCTCATCGACCACCACCACCTCGAAGCGATGCTCTGCGGATAGCTCCCTAAGGAGGGAGGAATCACCTCCCCTTCCCTTCCCCAAGCCGAAATATCGGCTCAGGTAGATCGCCTTCATCCCGATCCCGTAAACGAGATGGGTGAGGACGAAATCCCGGGCAGGGGTGGCAGCAACCCGCTCATCGAAGGGAAGGAAGACGAGGATATCCGCACCGAGCTTCCCGATCAACTCCTTCTTCTGCTCATCGGTAGTCATAAGGAGGGGGGGATCATCGACCAGCACCTTTTTCGTATGGGGGGTGAAGGTGATGACTATGCTCGTCCCCCTTTCCTTCCTCGCCCGGGCTACCGTCTCCTTTATTACATATTGATGGCCCAAATGGACGCCATCGAAGTTCCCTAAGGTAACCACGGGGAAGGAAAAACGATTATATAGCGAGGAGATGTCCCTTACTACCTTCATCCTATCGCCCTTTTGGGTAATCCTTGCTCTCCCCTATCCGATGAAGCTTCAACAGGTTCGCCGGAGGCCTCGAGGCGACAGGAAATCCGAGGATGATGACCACCGTATCCCCTTCGCTAAACCTATCCTCTGCCATCAACCTCTCTTCCATCCTCTTTATCAGAGGAGCCACCTCCCTTATCTCCTCGATCATCCGGGGAGAAACCCCCCAATAAAGGCTCATCCGACGATAGATCCGCTCGTTCGGGGTAAAGGCAACGATGGGCACCTCTGGGCGATACTTGGAGACAAGCCTCGCAGTGAGACCACTCTGGGTCATCACCACTACCGCTTTCGCTTTGAGGATGGAAGCGGCTGAAGACGCAGCAGCACAAAGGGAATCGGAAAGGAGGAACCTATCGGGAAGAAGATGAGCGTTAAATGATGGTCCTACGAAGAACTCCCCGTGTTTCTCCGCCTCCTCTATTATCTCCCTCATCATATCCACTGCTCGAATGGGATACCTTCCCGCTGCTGTCTCCCCGGAGAGCATTACCGCATCGGTGCCGTCGAAAACCGCATTGGCTACATCGGAAACCTCCGCCCTGGTTGGTCTTGGGCTATCGGTCATCGATTCCAGCATTTGGGTGGCGGTGATAACGAGGATGCCCCTTCTATTCGCCTCGTTTATCATCCTCTTCTGAAGCGGGGGAACCTCCTCCAGGGGGAGCTCCACTCCAAGATCCCCCCGCGCCACCATCACCCCGTCAGCCACCTCGAGTATCTCGGTAAGCCTCCCTATCGCCTGGGCACGCTCGATCTTGGCGATGACCGGGACATCCGCCCCCTCTTCCTCTATCAATCTCTTCGCCTCGAGGATATCCTCCTTCCTCTTAACGAAGGATATGGCGATATAATCCACCCCCTCGGCAAGGGCGAACTTGAGATCCGCTTTATCCTTATCGGTGAGGGCAGGAGCACTTACCTCGACGCCGGGAAGGTTTATCCCCTTATGGGAGCTCACCTCTCCCCCCACCTTGACCCGGCACCTCACCTCATCACCAATACTTTCAAGGACGGTGAGCTCTATCTCCCCGTCATCCACCAGGATGGGATCGCCAGGGGAAAGGTCGGAGGCGAGCTTCTCATAATCGGTAGGAAGCCTCCCTTCACCAAGTCCCTTTTCCTTTGGGGCGAGGATCACCTCCTCCCCCTCCTTCAAGGTCATCGGCTGAGGGAGATCGCCGATCCTTATCCTCGGTCCCTGAAGATCGGCGAGAATGGCAACCGGTCTTCCCACCTCGGAGGCAGCTTCCCTTATCAGCCTTATCTTCTCCTTGTGTTCCCTCAGGCTCCCATGAGAAAAATTGAGCCGGGCGATATTCATCCCCGACTCGATCATTCTCTTAAGTGTCCCTTTATTTGCCGACGCAGGACCAATGGTCGCTACTATCCGTACCCGTGCCACTTTTAAAAGGCTCCTTTTTATATTCGAGTGCCTAATTTATCACAAGGGATAGAGGCTGTCAATCAGTAGGGATGAAGGAGGATTTAACCGCGTGATTCGATAAGCTCCTTTACCTTGTAATAGGTCTCATCGGGGTTCTCGATGTCCGCTATCTTGATTCCACTTCTTCCCAAGGTGCTCGCCGATACCGCGGTGGCAGGGGTTGCCAAGATTATCGTCCCTAAGCCATACATCCGCTGAAGGATGCCCTTCCTCAAACCCACCTCGGTTATCCTGTTATAAGGGATGCTTTTTTCCTCGATGTTGAAGAACCCCTCGTAATATTCGAGATGGGAATCATAAAAACGATACTCGGTCTTTCTGTATGTCCTCTTCTTGACGAAATAGACCACTAAAGGGATGCCAAAGAAGAAAAGCGCCCCAAAAAAGACGAAGGGAAACCATCTAGGGAGGGAAAGCTTGAGCGCCTGGATGGCGAACATACTGAACCCACCGAAGAAACCAGCCCCCCACACCGTGAAGAAGAGCTGAAGGGGAAGAACGGAGAAGAAGACGAGGAAAGGGATAAATTTCGGCTTGATGACCATAAGAGGGGTGGTACTGCTTTCCCATTTTCTCTCTTTGGCGACGAGAGGGGCGCCACAGGAAGGACAAAAAGAGGCTCCTTCCATCACCTTAGCACCACAACTATCGCACCGCATAGCAACCTCCTCGTATCTTAATTGTTCTTAACAAATTTAATTATATCATAACATTAACCTCCTTGTAAACGACGATCAATCCCCCATTCTCGTTGCCATTCCCCTCTTTTTCTGCTAAAATGATGTCGCTATAATTTTAAGAAAGGAAGAGAAAATGAAATGTCCAAAATGCAGCAAGGAAATACCTGATGATGCTGTCCTCTGCCCCTATTGCGGGGCGCTGATAAAGGATAAACGAACCCTAGCGAGAAACATCCGAGCAAGGCGGAAAAACTTAAGTAGCGGTATCTGGTTGATCCTGATTGGGGGGATCTTTCTCATAGCCAATTTCAGCCCTTATGACATCGGTGATCTCTGGCCCCTGTTTCTTATCGCCATTGGTCTTGGGCTAATCATCCGCCACTTGAAAGAAGCGCCGGAGGAAGAAGAGGAGGAATGATCGCTTTATCCACCTGCCTCCGCTCGCCGACGATCGACAAGGGGGAGGAGCTTATTCGTTATTTCCTCGATCTCGGTATCTCCCACCTCGAGCTTGAATACCGTATCTCCCAAAAGATGTTTAAGGAAATGAAGCCTCTCCTAAAAGAGGTAACCATAACCAGCATCCACAACTTCTTCCCCGTCCCCGACATCCTCCCTCCCGATAAGGAGGGGAGCGCTGAGGTTTTCTCTCTATCCTCCCTCGATAAAGAGGAAAGGGAAAAAGCGATCGCCTACACCACCCGCACCATAGAGGTGGCAAATAGCCTCGAGGCGAAGGCGGTGGTAGTCCATCTCGGCGGGGTGGAGATCAAACCGGAGACAAAAAGGTTCGTTCAATTACTTAAGGAAGGGAAGATAAAAAGCGAAGAAGGAAGAAGCTTCATCCGGAAAAAGAAAGAGGAGAGAAAAAAGAAAAAGGGACCTCACCTCGATTCCGCCTGCTTTTCTTTAGAAAAACTGGCAAAGGTGGCGGAGAGGGAGGGGGTGATGATCGGGATCGAAAACGGATACAAGATAAACAAGATCCCCGACCCCGAAGAGCTCGCCCTTCTCTTTTCCAAATTCGAGGGAGCACCGATCTACTTCTGGTATGATGTGGGACATGCCAAATTCCAAGACAACATCGGGTTCATCGATTACATCAAGCTCCTCACCCGGTTTCGGAAGAAGCTGATCGGGATCCACCTCCATGATATCGTGGAGGATAACGACCATCTGCCACCAGGCAAAGGGGAGATCGATTTCGCCCTCATCGGCAAATTATTGCCCCAGGGGGTGATAAAGGTGATGGAATTACAGCATAAGGTGAACGACGAGGAGGCTTTGGCTGGGCTCAATTACTTAAAGGAAATGGGGATTATTTAGCGTTCTATTCAGCTATTGTCTTGAAGGGGATTGAGCCCTCTGTTATAATTGAGCCAACAAGGAGGGAGAAGTGGCGGAGATTTTCACTGTGGAGGGGGAGTTGAGAGATACTCCACTTCCGGAGGTACTTCGGGAGCTCGATAAGAGAAGGGTTTCTGGGGTCCTTGCGGTAAAAAAGGGAGATGAGGAGAAGAAGATATTCACCGAAGACGACCGGATAATCTTCGCTTCTTCCACCAACCCCGACGATCGACTGGGCGAATTCCTTCTCAGGAAGAAGAAGATCTCTCAGGAGGACTACGACAATTCGGTAAAGCTCCTGAAGACCACCGGCAAAAGGCAGGGGACGATATTCGTTGAGCTTGGCTGTCTCACTCCGGAGGAGCTTTACTGGGCGGTAAGAGCTCAGATAAGGGAGATCGTCTGGAGCCTGTTCAACTGGGAGGAAGGACACTTTACCTTTACCGAAGGTGCCTACAAGCAGGACGAGGTAATAAAACTGAGCACCAAGATCGAAGAAGCCATCATCGAGGGGATAAACCGAATAAAGGATCCAAAGCGGATATTACGCTACATCGGCTCAAAGGACACACTCCTCGTCCCCATAAAGGGAAGGGATATCTCCTCTCTCTCCGGCGAGCATCAGCATATATTTCGCCTGTTAAACCAGCCGAAAACGGTGTACCAGGTTTGTCAAGAGAGCCTCTTTGGCCAGGCAGATACCTTGAAGACCATCTACGGGTTGGTGGTTTTGGAGTATATCGCTCGCCGTTAAACCCCTACGCCCCATACTTAGCCAACTTAAGGGCATTAGCCATAGCGAGGGGCATAAGTTCCGTCGCAGGAATCCTCCCTAATCCCCCAAGGTTGAACTCCCGCTCACTGAATCTTTCCACTTTATCGGGACGACACCACCTGGAATGAAGAAGCACCGGCACCGGATGCCAGCTATGGGCTTTTAGCATAGCTGGGGTGGAGTGATCGCCGGTTATCACCAACACCTCGGGAGAAAGAGCGAGGATCTCAGGGATTACCTGATCCACTTCCTCAAGGAGGCTCGCCTTGCGCTCAAAGTCCCCATCCTCACCGGCACTATCCGTCTTCTTTATATGGACATAGAAGAAATCAAATCGCTGATAATTCTCTCTAAGCGTTTTTAGTTCCTCGGCTAAGGTATCGCCGGTCTTCAGAAGCTCCATCCCGATAAGTTTGGTAACCCCACGATACATAGGGTAAGAGGCGATAGAGGCAGGGGTAAGTTTGTATATTTCGGTCATAGTGGGGAAGGGATGATAACGGTCGAAGCCCCGAAGGAGGATGAAATTCGCCGGGTGCTCCGAGGAGAGCTTCCTCCTCGCCTCCTCGACAAACTGGTTGACGAGCTCCGCTGTCTCCTTAGCCTCTGGAGAAAGGGGAGAAATCCGTCTCGGTGGAACTCCTATCTCCTGAGGGTCGGAATCGGAGAGATCTCCAGAAAGATTCTCACCCCGTAATATGAGAACTCCCCGATACTCCTTTACCGGCTTCACAAAGATGGTAACCCGAGGAAGTCTTATCTCCTCAAGAAGCTGGCACAATCTCCTTCCTTCCTCCGAAGGAATCCTTCCTGCCCGGCGGTCAACCACCTTTCCCTCATCATCGACGGTGGCGAAATTGAACCGAGCGGATACATCGGACGGCTTGAGGTCAAACCCTATCCCAAGAGCAGCAAGTACCCCCCTTCCCACCTGATACCGGACGGGATCGTAGCCGAAAAGGGCAAGATGAGCAGGACCACTCCCCGGGGTAATACCAGGAGATATAGGATCGATCATCCCACAGATGCTCTCCCTCGCCAGAGCATCGAGGTTGGGAGTCTTCGCCTCTTCGACCTCCGTCCCCCCTCCCTTTTCCCGGGGGAGTCCTCCTAAGCCATCGATTATGAGAAAGACGATTTTAGAATCGGTCTTTATCGACAACTTCCGCATAAGCTCGAAGTTCGCCATCTTCCACACCTCCACTTTATCACTTTATCCCAAAATGGAAACCGAGGTCAAATCAAAAAGAGAGCCAGGCAACCTAACCGCCTGGCTCAGCACCCGCGTAGGGTTTAGGGGGAGGGATGAAGGGATCAATTAAGGGGGACCAGCTGTTCTATCAGTTCCTCCAACTTTTCCTTATTTATGATATTTATCATCCGTTTATTAAAATCTATGAATCCTATCTTCTTGAATTGATTCAAGAAATGGCTGGTAGTCTCCCTGGTCGAGCCGATCAGATTCCCTATATCTTGCTGGGAGAGCTTGGTAGAGATGACGATATTCTCACCGAACTTCTCACCGTACTCCTCAGCCAATTCGAGAAGCACCCGAGCAAGTCGTGAGGGAACATTTCTAAAGGCGAGGTCCTCCACCTTCCGCTCGAGGACCACCCGCCTTCCATTGACCAACTCAAGAAGCCTGAACGCCAAAGAGGCATTCCTCTTAGCAAGAGCCCTCACCGCCTTTGCCTCGAAGGAGAGTAGAACCACATTATCCATAGCGGTCGCCATATTTTCCCGTTTGTCGAAGGAGATGACCGCCTCCTCGCCAAAGATGTCATTATTCTTGAGGATCTCGAGAATTATCTCACGCCCATCCTCGAAAATACGAGAGAGTTTAACCCTTCCCTCCACGATGAAGAATATCTCATTAGCTGGGTCATCAGGGAAATAGATGATATCCCGCTTGCGGAAGCTACGATATGACCCCACCTTGAGGAGATATTCCATATCCTCTTCCGCCAAAGAGGCAAATACCAAATTATTTCTCAATATCTCAGCGGTTACCTTTTTCATTACCGAATCCCCATCGAACTTCCCATCTTTAATTTAAGCAAGAAATATGCCAAAAAAGGGGAAAGAACTCTTTTAGAAGAAAGAGCATCGAAATAAAGGAGTTAACGAAGGAGTGGATAAGGAAGGGTCCCTCTTCTGAGCCTTTATTGTCCAAAACTGTATATTCTGTTGGACAGCCTTAGACAGCTAAACCAACACTCCGTTAGCCATTTCCAGAGGGGTAAATTATGTCCAGAAAAAAAGACAGTTATTTTATCCCATACTCCTTCAATTTATTATAAAGCGAGCTCCGACTTATCCCCAACTTCTTCGCTGCCAGCGTTTTATTCCCTCCGCAAAGGGCGAGCGCCTTCTTTATCGCCTCTATCTCCACACTTCCCTTGACCTTGTTCACTTCCCCTTTTAAGGAAATATTCAAGGAGACGCTTTCATCTCCTAATCTCCTTATCTCCGAAGGAAAGCACGATTCATCTATCTCTTCGGAGTCAGAGACAAGCACTGCCCGCTCAATGATATTCTCCAGCTCTCTAACATTTCCGGGCCAATCGTATTCGGTGAGAAGGGCAAGAGCCTTCGGTGTTATCCTCTTTAATGGCTTATTGTTCTCCTTGGAGAACTTCTCCAGGAAGCAGTCAACCAGAAGGGGAATATCCTCCTTCCTCTCCCGAAGGGGAGGGAGAACTATGGGAATAACCGCTATCCGATAGTAGAGGTCCTCCCGGAAAGCGCCGGAAGCGACAAGTTCCTTCAAATCGGTATTGGTAGCGGCGATTATCCGCACATCGACCTTGATCGTCTCCGTGCTTCCAAGCGGCTTTATCTCCCTCTCTTGAAGTACCCGAAGGAGCTTCGCCTGGATGGGTAAACTTATATTCCCTATCTCATCGAGAAAGATGGTCCCCCCATTCGCCTCCTCGAAGAGCCCCTTCTTAGCCTTCATCGCCCCAGTGAAAGCACCGCGCACATGGCCAAAAAGCTCGCTTTCGAGCAATGTCTCCGGGAGGATGCTACAATCGATGGCGACGAACGGCTTATCCTTCCGCAACGAATTGTAATGGATCGCCCGGGCGATGAGTTCCTTCCCCGTACCACTTTCTCCCTGAATCAACACAGTGGAATTGGAGGCGGCAACCCTTCCAACGAGATCGAAGATGGCGAGCATCTTCTTGCTTCTGCCCACGATGTTGCCGAAGCTGTAGCGCTCCTTGACCTCGCTCCTTAACCTCTTCAACTCCTGAGCCAATTGATACTCCTTCAGCGCCTTTTTGATCACTATTTTAAGCTCCTCAGTCTGAAACGGCTTGGGGATGTAATCAAAGGCTCCCAATTTCATCGCCTCAACCGCAGATTCCACCGTGCCGTAGGCAGTTATCAGGATATAAGGTATATCCGGATCTTCCTCTTTCACCTTTTTCAGAAGCTCTACTCCATTCATTCCAGGAAGGGCGAGATCGGCGATGATCAGATCAAAAACCTTACTCCCGAAGAGATCAAGTGCCTCCTCGGCAGTGAGGGCGGTAGTCACCTTATATCCCTCTTTTCCTAATATCCTCGAGTATAACTCGAGCATATTCTCCTCATCATCGATGACCAATATCCTATACGCCACCTTCTTCCTCCCTGTTTCCACCAGGGGATAGGGGAAGGGTTATAATACAGGTGGTACCCTTTCCCTCCTCGCTTACAAGTTCGATCTTCCCCCGATGGGCTTCTATTATCTGCCGAGAAACAGAAAGACCTAACCCCGTTCCCCCGGATTTCTTGGTAGTATAGAACGGTTCAAAAACCTTATCTATGTCTTTCTTCTTTATCCCGCAACCAGTATCAATTACCTCAACCCTTATCCAAGAATTTCCCTTCCCATCTCCATTAACGCCCACCTTGATACGAAGGTTCCCTCCTCCTGGCATAGCCTGAATGGCGTTTAGAATGAGGTTCACAAATACCTGCTTCATCTGTTCTGGGTCGATCTCCAGCACGGGGAGATCATCTGGTATCTCCTTGGTGAGCCGAATGTTGCTGTCGCGGAGCTTCAATCTAAGCAGGGAGAGCGAATGTTCAAGCACCTCGCTGATCCTGACCTTTCTCAGGTTTAAAGATCGGGAATGGGTGAGGTGAAGAAGATCACGAACCACTTTAGCACAACGGGAGGTCTCTTGTTCGATTATCTTAAGGTACCGGTAATGGGGGTGGTTCTCAGAGGTCTCCGAAAGGAGGTCTTGAGTGAAACCAAGCACTATTCCTAAGGGATTGTTTATCTCGTGCGCCACACCAGCTGCCACCTCACCCATCGAAGCGAGCCTCTCTGATTGGATCAATTTCTCCTCAAGCTGTTTCCTCACCGTAATATCCGAAGCAGTACCCACCACCCCGTAAACGCCCTCTTCAGAAGTGAGCGGAGCAAGACTAAGCAGTAAAGTCAATCGCTCACCTTTGGCATTTATCGCTTCCACCTCCTCATGAATAACTGGCTCTCTCTTCTCAATGCAGGCTCTCAGTATCTTTTTTGCCCTTTCCCAATGCTCCTCGGGAAAGAGAAGGGTAAAGGGGGCATCGAATACCTCCTCCTTCTTTAAACCGGTTATCTCGAGAAACCGGGAATTGATAAAGGAGAACCTGCCTTCCAAATCGAGGGTAAAGATGGCATCGCTGGTATTCTCGATAACCCGACGGAGAAAAGCCTCCGACTCTGCGAGCTCCCGCTCAAGTCTCACCCTCTTGGTGACATCACGGATCATCCCTTCGGTGGCGATCACCCTCCCCTTCCTATCCCGAATGAGAACGCCGGACGCCTCGGCAAAAACCTCCTCGCCATCCCTCCTCCTTAGTCGAGAACGAAAACCTGTAACATAACCTCTCTTTCTAAGCTCATCCAAAAACGCCTCCAACTCGCGTCTATCGACATAGAACTCGGAGAATTTCACCCCGATCATCTCCTCAGGCGAAGAAAAACCGAAGAGCTCGGCTCCCGCCTGGTTTATCATCACACATCGTCCTTCCTTATCTGCCCGGTAGACCGCATCCTTAACCGACTGGAAAAGACGACGATACTTCTCCTCTGACTCCCGCAACCTCTGGTAGAGAAAGATATTGTTGAGAGTAAGGGATAACTGAGAGGCGATCTGCTCAAGCATCCTGAGCTCTGCCGAACTATATCGCCCTTCCTTCCGCGCTACGAGGAAAACCGCTTCTTGCTCCACCTTCAAGGAAATGGGGAGAATAACCGCTGATTCGATCCCCAACTGAGCCAACGCCCGCTCGTCGATAAAAGGAGCGTCGGGAGAGGGATGGTTAAGGAAAAATATCTTCCCCTTAGCCATTACTTCACCAACGATCATCTCAGAAAAGGGAACCCTTCTGCTTTTGGTGAGCCTCACCCAACCCCTTGGAGAAAGTGAGGCGACGGTTATCTCGTTCCTGTCCTTTCCTGAGAAAGCCAACAAGGCGGCGTCAACCCTGGTGAACTTCCTCGCTTCGGAGACAATGGTGCGAAAGACACGACGCTCCTCTAAACTGGCGGTAATCAGGCGGGTAATCCGGTGAATGGTGGAGATCTCCTTCACCCTTTCTGCCAACCTTCGGTTGAGTTCGTTCAACTGGGAGAGATGTCTCTTTAAGGAGAGCCTCATCTCGTTGAACGCTCGGGCAAGAACACCCATCTCCTGATATTTGGGGATGGGGATCTCATAATCAAGTTCTCCATCCGCTATTCTCCTCGCCCCTGAAACCAGCTGGTTGAGGGGGGTGGCGAGCGCTTGGGAGATGAAAAAGGTTGCCAAAAAGGCGATAACGAGGGCAAAAAGCGAGACACCAAGAAGCCCCATCCTTATCTTCCAAAGGAATCTCAGGGGGACATCGAGCGACTGCTGGATCAAGCAGTAGGCGACCTTGGGACTCACATCATTACTCACCGGCATCACCAAAGAGAGGAAACGCTCACCATCGAGGTTCGCCTCGAATTTCGAGCTTCCCTTGCCACCACCTTCCTTTTTGAGCTGGGAAAGGAAAGAGGACAAGGCTGAGAGCTTCTTTCCTTTGAGGGTAGAGGCAACTATCTTCCCCTGTACCACCAGGGTCACCTCGCTTTCGGTAACCCTCTTCACCGCTTTAACGAACTCTTCATCGATCTCATAACCGATACTTAAAGAACCTAACAGCTCATCTCCTTTACGGATGGGGACAAACGCCAGCTGGAATATCTTGTCCAGCCTATTCACGGTAATCACAAACTCCTCGCCTGAGGCAGCTCGAACCATCATCTCTGGGGTAAACAGCTCCCGAGCATATCTATATGGCTGGTCCACCACCTTCACCATCGAGCCGAAACTGCTCAGGACAACGAAGATCTCCGCATTTATCAGCCGTTGGTACCGCTCAGCCTCGGAGGCGAATAAAAGGGGATTGTTGCTGATGAGAACCTCCTTCAAGGAAGGGTGAGCAGCGATCACCTTGCACTCAGAAAGAAGCCTTTGGGATTGAGCCCGTTTGAACTCCTCGAATACCTCCCTGGTACTAAGGAGCCGTTCCGAAATGTTTTTCTTTACCTCCACCGTGACCAGATAATTGACCAGGAAGAGTACGGAAAAGGTTATAACAACGATGATGACTACCGTAGAAAAGAGTATCCGCTCCCGGAAGCTACCCCGCTTCCCTATAAACTGGTACAACTCGTCCTTTAACGCACTTAAGAATCTCATTTGGTTAACTTTAACCCCATCCGCTTCATCAGAAAGTAAGACCGCTTACGCATTTCCATTTTTTTGGACATATTTTGTCCAAATTTTACCCGATCCCAGCCTAAAATTCAACATTAAAGTCATCTAAGGTTTTACAAGATGCCCTTCTCCCGACTATAATCCCCTTAGGGGGTGAGGAAAAATCGTCTGGGCAAAAAAGAGTTTGGGACAACATTTCCTCTCCGATGGGGAGATGGTGAGGAGGATAATCGAACTCCATCAGCCGAGCAAAGAGGAGATCCATCTCGAGATAGGAGCGGGAAGGGGGGAACTTACCTCCTCGCTTGCGGAAAAAGTCGGCTTCCTCTACGCGGTTGAATTCGATCGAGAATTAATACCCTCTTTAAAAGAAAAGATGAAAGAAAGGAAGAATGTGCGAATAATCAAAGGGGATATCCTGAAGATCGACATCAGGAAGCTGGTCTCAGAAGAAAAACGCCTCTCCAGAAAGCTCAGGGTCATCGGGAACCTCCCCTACAACATCGCCACCAAGATAATAGCCCATATCCTTAGCTATCGCGATATCATCTCAGACCTCACCTTTACCCTGCAGAAGGAGCTAGCAGAGAGGATGGTCGCAAAGCCGAGAAGCAAGGCTTATGGGGAACTCTCCCTATTCATCCAATACCACCTCGAGCCGAAGGTATGCTTCTTTATTCCAAAAAGAGCCTTTACCCCTCCTCCAAAGGTGGAAAATGTGCTCATCCGATTCCGGGTTCGTGAAGAACCGTTAGTGAAGGTGGCTGATGAGAAGGAGTTTTTCCGACTCATCCGTATCTCGTTCGCCCAAAGGAGGAAGACGATCGAAAACAACCTCATTCCCTATTTGAGGCTGTCCCGGGATGAAGTAAGAAGGGTGCTCGAAAAAGCGGGAATACCTTACCGCTTCCGGGCAGAGGAGATCGATATTGCCGGGTTTTCCCGGCTTCTTGATACCATAAAGCAAAATAGGAAAGAAAAAGAAGGAGGAAGATGAGCCTAATAAAAGCAATAGTTTTAGGGATTGTTCAAGGGGTGACTGAATTCCTGCCCATAAGCAGTTCCGGACACTTAGTGGTTATAGGGAATATCCTCGCGGTAGATACCGGAGGAAGCGTGCTTTTCGATATTCTCCTTCACGGGGGAACATTAGTGGTGATCATCATATACTTCCGGGAGGAGATAAAAAGCATCCTCTTCGGCTTCGTGAGAAAAGATGAAGAGGGGAGAAGGTTTATCCTTCCAATAATCGTCGCCATCGTTGCCACTGGTGCAGTGGTTCTTCCTCTCAAGGGAATAGCCGAGGAGAGTTTCTCCTATCCGGAGAGGGTGGCGATTTTCCTCCTCATCACCGGGGGCATCCTCCTTGCCACCAGATTTACCAAAGAGAGGGCTGGGGATGGTATCCCCCTCCTTCCCGCTATCCTCGTCGGGATCGCCCAGGGGATCGCCATTTTTCCTGGGATATCCCGCTCCGGTATCACCATAAGCCTCGGGCTCTTCCTCGGACTTCGAAGGGAACTCGCTGCCCGGTTCTCCTTCCTCATCTCCATCCCTGCTATCCTCGGCGCCATCATACTGGAACTGCCAAAGCTAAACCTCGAAGGAGGGAGCTCCTTGCTTTACCCCTACCTATTTGGTACAATAGCGGCAGCGGTAAGCGGTTATTTTTCCTTGGCTTTATTGATAAAAATGGTGAGGAAACTGAGACTTACCCCATTTGGCTATTACTGCCTCGGCGTAGGGGGAATTCTTCTTATCAACTACCTTGGGAGATAGAAAGAGGTGTTTGCAAAAGGAAAGAGGAAAAAGGAGATCACGGGTCTTTTAGTGATATTCATCGCCACCCTTATCCTCTTGAGCCTTATCTCCTACCATCCGGAAGACCCCTTATGGACCACCCGGGGAAAAGAGGTTAAACCCAAAAACATCGTCGGGGTGGTAGGGGCAGGGGTATCATCCCTCCTTCTCCTCTGGTTCGGGATAACCTCTTTTCTCATCGTGATGGCTCTCCTCCTCTTCGCCAGCGATGTCCTTCGGGAAAAGGGGCTCTCCCCTATCCTCATCCGCTATTTGAGCTTCGCCCTGTTCATATTTTCCCTTTCCTCCCTTCTCCAACTCACCCTTCGCTCCTTCACCTACCGGAACCAACTTCTACCCGCTGGAGGACTGGTAGGTATCGAAATAGGAAGATACCTCCTCACCTATTTGAACGAAGGGGGGGCAATAGTTGCTTCGATCACCGCTTTGCTTCTTTCCCTCGTCATCCTCACTGGCCTTTCCCTGAGCGAAGCATTAGCCAAGATAGGAGAGATAGCAAAAGCGGTGATAAAGAGCGCTGTAACGCTTATTTCCAGATTTATGGAAAAAAGAAGAAGGGCAAAGGAGAGAAGAAAAATACTGAGAAGACACCTCGAAAGACGAGAAGAAAGGAAGATAGCTACCGCCATCAAGATAAACTTAGGAGAAAGAAGAAGGATATTACAGCCAGAAGAGAAAGAACCTTATGAGAGGAAGAGAGAAACCCCAAAACCCAAACTAACAACGAGAAGGGGAAATTTTCTTCTTCCACCGATCTCCCTTCTTTCATCACCTCCCCCTGGCTCAAGGATAGACCAAAGGGAGCTAAGGGAAAGCGCCCGGGCTATCGTGGATAAGTTCCGAGAATTCTCCATCGAGGGAAGTGTGGTTCAGATCCACCCAGGACCAGTGGTTACCACCTTCGAGTTCAAACCTGCCCCGGGGGTGAGGTACAGCCGACTGATAAACCTGACCGACGATCTCTGCCTCGCTTTAAAGGCGGAATCGGTGAGGATAAGCAGGATACCCGGGAAATCAACGGTGGGGATCGAGGTGCCAAACAGCACCCGGGAGACGATATACCTCCGCGAACTTATAGAAAGCGATGCCTATCAGGGATCGAGCTCTAAACTTACCTTAGCCTTAGGAAAGACGATAGACGGTGAGGTGTATATCACCGATCTCGCCAAGATGCCTCATCTCCTCGTTGCTGGTACCACTGGTTCCGGTAAATCGGTGGCATTGAACAATATGATAGCAAGCATCCTCTTTAAAGCCACCCCCTCCGAGGTCAAGTTCGTGATGATAGATACAAAGAGGTTGGAGCTCGGAGTATATGAAGAGCTTCCCCACCTTCTCACCCCGGTGGTGGTGGAACCAAAGCTGGCATCGAACGCCCTTAAATGGGCAGTTGAGGAGATGGAAAGTCGGCTAAAGAAGATGGCGGCTATAGGCTCGAGGGACATCGCTCAATACAACCGAATGGTGGAGAGGATAAGAGAAAGCGATCCCTCCTCGGAGATATCATCCCTTCCCTATCTTGTAATCGTGATAGATGAGCTGGCTGACCTGATGATCCTCCAGGCGGCTGCTGTGGAAGAGGCGCTCACCCGGCTTGCCCAGATGGGAAGGGCAGCGGGAATACACCTGATCCTCGCCACCCAACGACCCTCGGTGGATGTGATCACCGGGATCATCAAAGCCAATTTCCCCTGCCGTATCTCCTTCCGCGTCTCCTCGAAGATAGATTCAAGGACGATAATCGATATCGCTGGTGCGGAAAAACTATTGGGTAAGGGGGATATGCTCTTCCTTCCTCCGGGCAGTTCCTCCCTCATCAGGCTTCACGGAGCCTTTATCACCGAGGAGGAGACTCTCAGGATCGTAGAGTTCCTCAAAAAGCAGGCAAAACCCACCTTCGACTACTCGATAACCGAAGCGCAAGAGGAAGAGCCCCTCATCCTGGAAGGGGAAAGGGATGAACTATACCAGAAAGCGGTCGAGCTGGTCATCGCTACCGGCTATGCCTCCATCTCCCATATCCAGCGAAAATTGAGACTGGGATACAACCGAGCAGCAAGGATGGTGGAGCTTATGGAGGAAGAAGGAATAGTGGGACCGCCTGAGGGGAGCAAGCCGAGAAAACTACTCGTTGGACCCGAATATCTGGAACGGCTTAGAAAAAAATAACGCCTTACCCCGAGGCGTTATCAACAAGAGATAAAGAGGAAAAAATCTTAGGAAAAGCTCTTTACCGCTTCATCCTCATCATCGTAGATATCGAAGACACTCATCAACTGGGTGATTTGGAGGATATCTTTTATCTTGGGGGAGAGATTGAGTAGCTTCATCTTACCACCACTTCTGGCAACAGTGGTGAAGGAAGCGATCAATTCACCCACTCCAGAACTGTCCATATAATCCACATTAGCCATATTGACCAGGATGTTCTTCTCTCCCTTGTCGAGAAGCTCCTTTATATGCTTCCTAAGGAGCACATCCCCTTCTCCGATGGTTATCTTTCCCTTGAGATCAAGGATATTTACATCTCCACTCTTTCTGATATTGGTTCTCATCGCTTCTCACTCCTTCCTTTGGTTATTTTTCATTTATCGGTTTAGACTCTATCATTACTATCCAAAACAAGTCAAGGCTTTTAGGCATTATCCTTAAGGCGAATGAGAAGCAGGGTCAGATCGTCGGAAAAAGGCTTCTCTCCAGTAAATGTAAGGAGATCATCGATTATCCTCTCCCTTAGCTTCGCCAAGGGAAGATCCCGCTCCCTTTTTACCAATGAGATGAGCCTCTCCTCCCCATACTCCTCCTCTTTCTCATTGGTCGCTTCGGTCAACCCATCGGAGTAAAGGAGAAGGAGGTCTCCCGGTATAAGCTCAACCTCATCCATCTCGTACCTTACCTCAGGGAAAATACCGAGGAAAAACCCCCCCTTCTTGAGTTCCTCCACTTTCCCATCCCTACGAATG
>JAGGZT010000024.1 GCA_021161905.1 Acidobacteriota bacterium
GATCCCCTTGGTGTAATCGAGCCGATCCACCGAGAGGATGATCTTATAATTCCTCACCTTCCTCCTGATCCTGCTGATCTCCCTCTGAACCGAGGGATCCTCCACTCCTTTGGCAAATCTATCGTAATCTATTCCCATAGGGAAGGCGTCCGCTCGCACCACCCGATCGCCAACGAACATCTGCCCGAAGGTCGGCTCATAACCCAATATCCTCCGGACACTGTTTAAAAAATAAAGGGCATAATCGTAGGTATGAAAACCTATGAGGTCCGCCCCCAATATCCCCTCCAATATCTCCCTTCGCCAGGGAAGGAGACGAAACATCTCGAAGGAGGGAAACGGTATATGAAGGAAAAAACCTATCTTCGCCCCGGGTAGCCTCTCCCTGATCAGCTTGGGGAGCAACATCAACTGAAAATCGTGGACCCATATGATATCCTTCTCCTCGGCGACATCGAGCACCGCCTCGCAGAAGATCTGGTTCACCCGCTTGTACGCCCTCCAGAACCTGTCGCTAAACACGGTATAAAGGGGGAAATAATGGAATAGGGGCCAGATTGTCTTGTTGCAGAAACCACGATAGAAATTCTCAATATCATAAGGGGAAAGAAAAACCGGGAGGCAATTCTCCTCCCTTAGGATTTCTTCTATCATCCTCCGCTCTTTTTCTCCGCCACTAAGCACAACCCCGGGCCAACCGATCCATAGGCTCCGGTACGACTTATAGAAAGAACCCACCCCGGTGGCCAACCCACCAACACTCGGCTTCAAGAAAACACTTTCCCCCTTCTTCGCTACGCTCACCGGAAGCCTATTGGAGACCAAAAGCAATTTACCTTTGTATTTCTTCAGCATATTAAAAACCTTTGCCGATTTAGCTTAAGCTAAAAATGATTATATCTCAGAAAAGGGGAAAAGTTAAGGGAAGAATTCAAACTACCCGGCAAGAGAGCGTATAAAAAGAAAGAAACCTTCCCTCCCCGTAGGACAGGAAATCCCTCTCACCAAGCAAAGTATCTACTATTATAGATTTTAGACATAAAGAAAATATACTTAGCTCAGAAGGTCACACAAGAGATCGAGATAATCGATCAGGGCTCTGGTGATGAGGAAGTTCTTCCTAACCGTCTCCTTGCCCTTCTTTCCCAAACCCTTCGCCAATTCGGGGTCCTTCAAAATCTTCAATATCCTTTCAGCAAAACCCTCTGTATCCCTTGGTTCGACCAGGAAACCGCTCTCCCCATCCTTTATCTGAAGTGGGATACCGCCCACATTGGAGGCAACTACCGGTTTCTCCTTCCATAAAGCTTCGGTCACCGCCAGCCCAAATCCTTCCCGGATCGACTTCTGGACGACCACCGCCGCCTGCCGCTGAAGGGCATTCACCAATATATTGTTATCGTAGGTGATGAGAATGATATCGCCCTTCTCCATCCACTTCTTTGCCTTTTCCTTAACCTCATCGTAGATGAGGGCTCCTTCGGGATCGTCGGTCGCCATATTCCCGCAGAGGACCAGTCGGCAATCAACCTCCTCCTTGACCAGCTCGAACACCTCTATTACCCCCTTCGGGTCCTTCCATTTATCGAATCGCGACACCTGGAGTATTATAGGCTTATCGTTTGGGATGCCGAATTTCTTGAGATATTTAGCGATAACCTTGGGCGCCAGCTCCTTATTCTTGGGGGAGAGGGGATCGATGGTGGGATAGATCACCCTCTGTTCTATAGGGATATCCTTGCGGTATTTCTCATCGGAGATGATCATCGCATCGTACCTGAGGATGAACCCCTCGAGGAAACGCCACAGCTCCCGGTTGGGATGGGACAGGTCCACATGACAACGCCAGACCCAAGGTTGTTTCTTCTTATAAAACTTAACCAAAGGAAGTGGCTGGGGATCGTGGATGAAAACACAATCATGGTCGATGTGGGTATAGGAGGAGAAGGTCTCGTTGGCTTGGATGTAAAGCTTCTTCTTCATCTCGGTGAAATTTATCGGCTCCCCCTGGAGGGCGTTGTGGAACTTCTTGGTGATGGTGAAGAAATCCGGGTTCCCGTGAAAAAGGCGCCAGCCCGCATCAACCCCTATATCGTTCATCAGGGGGATGAAGCTGTTGAGGATCTCAGCAACCCCACCACCGATACAGGTGGAGTTGATATGGAGTATATGCACTCCATAAAGGCGCCTCGCCCGCCTGTGGATATCAGCTATTACCTCCTTCCCTACAATATCCCGATAATCCTCCAAGGTTCGCATTTATCACTCCTCCTAAATAATACCTAAAGAAAGAAGCTCGCTCCCTCATCATCTCACCCCCAAAGTTAACCTCCAAAAAGATTGATTGTCAAGAGGAGAGAAAAAAGAAGTATAAAAACACTTCCTTGCTTTAACTTTGTGATGGAATAGAAATAGCCTTATCGCAAAGAGATCTACTGAATGAGGGAAATTATCATATCATTTATCTTTAAGAACGGATCTTTCGTAGTCTCAACCTCAAGAGACCGGAGTACCTCTCCTAGAAGTTCATCAAATATATAACTCTGTACCTCTTCCTTTCCTCTATCCTGCTTAGATAAGGCCTCAGCAATCTCCTTAAAGGAAACTCCTTTAAACCCATGAGCCATTATGCTCTTATTTCGGAGGGGAAGTAATTTGTCACATAAAAAAGAGACTTTGGAAAAAGCGGGGGGATAATTCTTAAGCTCCTTCCACTTCCATTCAAGGCACTTGCGTAAAACCAGAGTGTTTGGCTTTATTCTAAGCTTTTCTTTTTCAAGAAACTCTTTAAGCTCGGGGTATTTCTCGATATCCTTCTCGAAATCCTCTTCCTCGGAAGAAATACCGAACTCCTTTGTTACCATCAACTTAAGCACAGCCTCTATAAAACGATATAGCCTGCCCAGAAAATCAACATATCGACCCTTTTCAAAGCATACCTTCATATTGAAATATAGTTCATGAACTTTGACAGGAATATCCTCCGTTTCCCTTAATTTTTCGAATTCAGAATAAAGATCGGAAACGCGCTCCCTGATCGATGTGGCCTTTTTTCTAAGCTCATCCGCCTCAAAAGAAGCCCTTTGAAAATCGAACCCGAGTCTATAAGCGGCTATTTTGGCCAAGCTCGCCGCTTCACTATAGCCCAGCTCTTGAAGGAGTAAGGATGCTCCTTCATACTCGTACTTTTTTATAAGCTCCTGGGCAATGCGAATTTTAACAGAGCGTTTAATCTCTTCCGCTATATTGATCTCTAAGGGATCTTCTCCAATAGGCTTATAAACCACTCGGCACTTATCACCGAAAAGTTCTACCCCCGAGAAAAGAAGGCCAAAGTTCATCTGTGGGGTACCGCCGGTAACCGAAAGATAGTAAATGTCATATCCATCCATCACCTTTTCTCGAGAAAGATCCTTCTTGTAAAATCTACTTAATGTATCATAATAAACGGGGTGCTTTTCTATTCTCCTTACCCAAGCACCACCTCTATTCTTCTCTTCAATTTCTTCAGCAAGCAATCCCTCTTTCCACATTCTTTTAAGACACTCAGCAATATAACAAGTATCACTCTTCCAATGTTCAGAACCTTTAGGTTGATCGGTAGCAAACATAAGGAGTTCTATCTTAGCTTCCGAATTCTTCTTTCCAATGTACTCAAGGGTTGGCGAGAGGATGGGAGCACGAAGTTTTTCTTTGTGTTTCTCAAAATTATCCAATATCTCCTTTCCTTCTTCTCTTATTTTTTCAAGATACTTTCCATCCTTTTCCAAATCCCTATTTCCTATATTTGCTAGGACGAGTATCCTCATTTCTCAACCTCCTCGAAGGAAACCCAGCCTAAGGGAAAGGAGAGGGTATTTCCCTCATAAGCGATCCGCCGAGTACGGGGGAAAGTTACTTTCCCTCCCACCTGAGTAAACTTGGGTTTTCCTCTCCCAATCCTTTTAAAGAGGTCCTTAAGAGATTTCAGATCATCTATTAAATGGAGCACCGTTTTGGTAGCCATTCCTCCGCCCCAGCCTAAAGGAAGAAGGAAACCCTTTTCCTTATTTTTTTGCTCTCGCAATAACTTATCTATGGTTTCTCTTACCCTCGAATATTCGCCCCCTTCATATACCTTCCTCTCCCTTTCGAGTAGCTTCTCAGAGTAGTCTCTAATAATAGAGAGCAACCCATCAAACCCATTTAAACCATCGAGTAAGGGAAATTTACCCTCCTTTTTTTCTTGGATAATCCTAAATAATAGATGCTTATTCCAAGAAATCTCTACCTCGCCCTCTGCTTTTGGCTCTACTGCTTCAACAAAAATATCCAATATCTTCTTGCCGTTTAATTGGGAGACCGCCACTTTTCGAATAGCTTGCCACTCTTTAGCAAAGGGGGTGCTATCGGAAACGGAAAGCAGTCGGAGTAAGTCATGATGGGGATCCTTACCCAACACCTCTCCCATCAACTCATCATCAAAATTCTTCGGCTTTCTTTTATTATCCTCTTTGGATAAAAGCTCGATAGCTCTTTTGAGCTTACCGATATCCCTCCTAAGGAGATAACAAAATACAGCGGTGCGGATTGCTCCTTTTATCGAACTTCCGGGGATAAAAGGTCGATGGTGAATATCGCGGATGTGCTGATTAACCTCTTTTTTATTTATAGTCCCTCCCTCCAATCGACAGGTATATTGAGAGACCTTTTCTGGCTGAATTCCTCTTTCCGCGAGGAAAAATCCGATCTTAAAGTCTTTTCTTTCTAAAGAGCGGGAAAGGGCTTGTGCCTGCATTGGGTTTTCAATGAGGCGATCAATGTCGATCCTGAAATAAATATCTCCTTTGACAATGAAATCGTAGTGGGAAGAAAGTTTTTCACCATTCCCGATATGGAGGGGGGTAAGGACCTTAAAGCGGTATCTTCTAATCTCTCTTACGCTCATTTGATCTCAACTCCTATCTTAAAGGCAAATCCATAGCGATAAACCGGATGGGGGAGAGCATTATCCCCAACTTCTGGAGAGACATCGACCAAAGCTCCCATTTCATCCCTCCCAATATCAACCAAAACGGAACCTTCAGTGAACATTCTGACCCCCTTCCTCCTTAAGCCCTTCTTAAGCCTGGGAGAATATATCCAGCCATCTCTTAATATAAGCTCATAGGAAGCCTCATCCCCGATCAACCCCTCCTTTATCTCCTCTCGCTTCGGGTAATAGAGGGAAAGGGTGACGAAATGAGAAGGGGAAGAGGGAGAAGGAAGATTATCCTCCTCGAAGGAGGGGGTAAACTGGCCATTCCCACCGCTACGATCACCACCAATCCCCATATCACCGAGTAGTCTCAGGGCTGATTGAAATTTTCCTCTCACCTTCTCATCCAGATAGCGAATCAAGAAAAAATAACCGGCAGATCGAGATGGGCTTTGGTGAAAACGAATACGGCTGAAGTAAAAGATGTTCGCCCTTCCTTGAACCCTATCCAAGGTTACTCGAGGAACCTCTTCCTCCTTGAAAAAGGAAAACTCGTTTAAGAATCTAACCTCATTAAGCTCTCGTTTAAGATTCTCGCACTCCTCTTCAGAAAGCCAACATTTACCAGAAAGAAGCTCTTTTTCACCTCCCTTTGGCGGCTCTACCTCCTCTCCTGAAATCAATCTGGTAAAAACCTTCTTTGATACATAGATCGCTTTCTTAGCGAACTTACGATCACCCACAGATCTCTTCTCTTTCTTACTACCTTCATCCCTCCACAAGCGAGGACAGGGAAAGAAGAATAGATCGTATAGATCCTTAAACTCCAAATAAGGGAAAGCCGATGTGATAAGAAACGGAGGATCGCTCTCTCGAAACCTTTGAAGAAGCAGAGTAAGCTCACCTTCCCCATAAAGGAGGAGAAACGCATGACAAAAGGCGGAAAACAGGGTGTCGGAATGGATGATCTCCGCTGTCTCCTCAAGCCCTATTCCCCGTTCTCCCAAATGAAATGCTCCTCGAGGAATAAGCTTAACCCGTTCGATCATCGTTAGCCTCGCAATTTTGGATTATCTTCTCTATCTTCTGAATCACCTCTTTGGGCTTTAGACTCCCCTTTATTATCTCTCTTCCATCCTCTCCCTTCTCATATACCGATATCTCCTTCCATTTTATGGATTCGATTTCTATCGCCACCTTGCCCGACCCCCTTGTTCCACACCCCCCTAAATAATCGTCCTCGAGCAAACTCAACGCTTCAAAAACGAGTTTGAAATCGGTAGAAAGAACTATTCCCTCGTAATAGTCGAAGATGAGCTCGAAATTAAAACGGGAACCAGCGGGTACCCTCTCCAAAAACCTTGGGTTAGCTTGAGCGGTAATCCGGTCTATCGTATTCTCCGCTTTTACCTCGGAATAGGGGAGATCGGTGTTCCCCTCAACCTCTTCCCAACTCTTCTCCTCGCCGCCCACCTCAATTTTTTCATCGAGAAAGGCATCGCGCACCGTGAGAAGGCTGGGAAACTCCTTCTCGTAATCCCCAGGGGCGCCAAAGACGCGGCATACCTCACAAGGATTTGGATTCTTTTTGTCACAAAGATGGATTCTGATAAGTGGCTCTTTAACTACTTTAGCCAACTCTTTGTTTTTAGCCCGTTCTACTAAAGAGCGCATCTTTCCTTTAAGTGAAGAGCCGGGGATATAGGGTTTATTAGTAATCGGGTCCCGAATAATAACATTATCCACCCCCCCTATCTCGAGCTTTCCGCCACTTCCTCCTATGTGAAGACCGGTCTTTGCCTTTATCTTCCCCGTTACGATGAACTTACCTTTGAGGCTTAACGCTTTCCTCACTTCCATTATTCTTCTCCTCATAAGTGTTATCATAAGCTTTATGGTAGGCTAGGATAGCCTCCACGAAATCTACCAATTTTTTAAAATCATCCTCGTCTTTAACCTTATCGATGCAGATGGTTATTATCTCCTTAAATTGCTTAAGTTTACGGTTTTTTCCATAAGGATAAGCAAGTTTTGGCTTTAGGAGAAGTAATCTGCCTCTATCAAATCCCCGCAATTCCATCTTCTTTATCGCGCTAAATATTAACCGTATTTGTCGCTTAGAAATTTCCTTTTCTCGTCCAGCCGCCAATAATTTTCCTAACTCCTCAGCATGTTTCACCAACTTCTCAGCTATATAATCTTTTAAATTTGTCAACCCTTTGATATACCCTTTAACCTCCTCTGTTTTTTTATCTTTTTGATCTCTTCTCTCCGCTTGCTGTTTATCTCTCATCCTCTTTCTCCTTGGTTAATAATTCTACCCATCTTAAGGGCACATTAAGGTAATTAATACACCGTTCTATTTTTCCAGCTAATTCCCCACCTCCTCTACGGGCGAGGTAGTAGTGGAGCATCCACTTCCACCGCCCGTAAATAACCATATTGTCGAGCTCCTTTAGAGTAATTCTCTTCTTCCGTTCCTTCTCTACCTCCTTCTGGTACCAGTGATAGACAAGTGCTAACTTATGGAGAAAACTCCGGGGAAGCTTTTTTTCCTTAATCCGAACGAGCAACTCCTCCTTCAGTTCTCTCGCTTTTTCAAACTCTTCCCAAGAAAGCACCTGCCCAAAGAGGGAAAACGCATTCTTCCTCTTCTTGCCTTCTTCGTATTGTTTCGCTTGCTCAAGATTGTTCCCCGCTTTCTCCGCTGCCTTGTAAAGGGGGTATTTTGTTTTCTCGAGATCGAAACCGCCTGAGATGGTGATCCTCTCATTCCGAACATACTCCTTAAATTCCTCCCTTACCCGGAGAGCAAGAGAAAGAACCGCATCCCAAGAGCCGACGACGAAAAGGTCGTCACCACCGGAGTAGATTATGTAAAGCTTATCCTCTCCCGTCTCCTTACAGATATTGTTTAGATATCCTTCGAAAAAGAGGGAAAGTATCCGGCTGAAAGAGGATAACCGGGAAAAGGAAGCGTAATTCTCTCCCCCATTCTCCTCGTCAGAAAAGCCCTTTATAAAAAGGTCTCCCAAGCTATCCACATCCATCCTTACTATTCCCCAATAGGAAGCTCCTTCTGACCGTTCCGCTAATTTGCCAAAGTCAGCGATTCCTCCTCCCTTGATAATAGGGGTATGGTTCCCCATAAACTTGAAACCAACGCCAAGAGATCTCCACTCTCCTTCATCCTCGGACAGAAATCTTGTGTCATTCAAGCGATAGAGAATTCCCTTCTTACCGAGACGATCCTCTTTTTTCTCCTCAGGGATAAGCTGATAGCGAACACCAAAGGTACTCTCGAGGATATAAGACCAGGTCAACTCGCTCGATTCCGGCTCTCCAACTTCCTCCTCAAACAGAAAAGAGGCATTTCTCGC
>JAGGZT010000025.1 GCA_021161905.1 Acidobacteriota bacterium
CGGAAGACCTCCGGAGAGTCCGTAAGGGGCAAACTTCCTCCGCTCGGAGAGGATGGAAAGCTCTCCCGCGGTAAGGAATTCGTACTCCCTGATGATCCCCTCCCCACCGCGATACCTTCCCCCACCTCCGCTTTTCTCCCTTAAACGATAGCTCCTTATCCTAAGGGGGAAGGAATGCTCAAGTGCCTCGATTGGGGTGTTGAGGGAGTTGGTCATATGGGTATGAACACCGGAGATGCCATCTGCCCCTGGCCTCGCTCCCATTCCCCCGCCTATCGTCTCATAGTAGGCAAAGGGCTCCCCGGTCTTAGGGTATCTTCCTCCGAGGCTGATATTGTTCATCGTCCCCGCCGAAGCTGCTGGGATCCGCTCCGGAATAGCCTGGGAAAGAGCCCCTAAAAGGACATCGACGATCCTCTGTGAAGTCTCCACATTGCCCCCGGCAACGGCAACATCCCCCTTGGCGTTCACCAGGCTCCCCTCAGGGGCGATGACGGTAAGGGGACGAAACCCGCCGGCATTCGAGGGCACATCGTAGTTTATTATCGCCCTGAAGACATAAAAAACCGCGGAAAGGGTGATGGAATATACCGCATTTATGCTACCGGCGACCTGAGGCGAGGTTCCGGAAAAATCGATCACCGCCTCATCTCCTGATATGGTGATCTTCACCGCTATCCGTACCGGCTTTTTCTCCACCCCATCATCATCCATAAAATCGACGAAGGAGTACTCACCATCGGGGATCTCCGCTATCGCCTGCCTCGTTATTCGCTCGGCGTAGTCCTTCAACTCCTCCATCGCTCTCATCACCTTATCCCGCCCGTACTTCTCCGTTATCTCGACAAGCCTCCTCTCCCCTATCCTCCCTGCTGCTATCTGAGCAGCAAGGTCTCCTTCCCGCTCCTTCGGCGTCCTGACATTCCTCAGGATCGTTCGGAGAAGATCTCGGTTGATCCTTCCCCCTTCCTCCAGTTTCACCGGAGGGATGATTATCCCCTCCTGGAATACCTCGGTAGAAAGGGGCATCGAACCAGGGCTCCTTCCCCCTACATCGGAATGATGGGCGCGGTTGGCGACGAAATAGGACGGTTTCTCATCACCCCTGAGAAAGACGGGCTTCACCAAGGTTATGTCGGGAAGATGGGTCCCTCCGTGAAAAGGATCGTTCAAAATAACCATATCTCCCGGAGAGAACTCGATCTCATTTATCGCTGCAAGCACTGACATCGGCATTGAACCTAAGTGAACCGGCATATGATCCCCCTGCGCCACCGTCTCCCCTTTGGCATCGAAGATGGCGCAGGAGTAATCCCTCCTCTCCTTTATGTTGGGCGAGTAAGCCACCCGCTTCAGGGTCGCTCCCATCTCCTCGCAGATGGAGATAAAGATGTTCTTGAATATCTCAAGCTCAACCGGATCTATCCTCATCGCACCTCTCCATTAAAAGGTTGAGATAGGGATCGACCGAAAGACGAAAACCAGGGGCAAGAACAGCGGTGGAGCCATAACCCACGATGATGACGGGCGCTTTGAGCTCATCCCCTGGGGCGAGATCCTCCCAGCGGTAGAACGGGGTTTTCTCAAAGGAGCTACCAAATAGCACCTCCTTTATCCCTAAGGGGGTGGGGGGGGAACCCCCCCGTGGAGGAAGCTTGGGAAGCGGGGGCTTCTCCGTTTTTCCTACCACCCTCACCCGGAGATTGACAAGCTCGGTGGGCTTTTCAGGATCGGCATAGCCGTAACGCTTCCGGTGAAGCTCATGGAACGAGGAGAGAAAATGCGAGGAAAAAGGAACAGTAAGTTCATACGACTGACCCCGATACCGCATATCGAGGAAGCGGAATACCCTTATCCTCTCCCGGGAAAAACCCTCCTTCTCCATCTCAACCATCCCCCGGGAGACAAGGGGGGAAAACATCCCCTCAAGCTCGGAAGAAGAAAGATCGTCGGCAGGAATGAGAACGGTTTTAGAATAACCCTTCACCGAATCGGCAAATAGCATCCCAAAAGCGGAAAGGATACCGGCGTTTTTGGGCACGATCACCTTGGGGATACCGAGCTTTGCTGCCAGTTCACAAGCATGCATCCCCCCGGCACCGCCAAAGGAGACGAGAGCGAAATCCCTCGGATCGTAGCCCCGCTCGATCGAGATCACTCGGATCGCCCGCTCCATATTGGCGTTGGCGACGGAGACTATCCCAAGAGCGGTTTCATAGAGCTCCTTCCCCATCCTCTTACCAAATTCCTCGATGGCGACAAAGCTCGCCTCTTTCGAAAGCTTCATCGAACCTCCAAGGAAGAGCTCGGGAACAAGCCTTCCCAAAACGAGGTTGGCATCGGTTACGGTTATCCTATCTCCTCCTCTGCCGTAGCATATCGGTCCTGGATCGGCACCAGCGCTCTCCGGACCCACCCTCAGGGAACCGCCCTTGTCGAGGTAGGCGATGGAGCCACCACCGGCACCAACCGTGTGGATATCAATTATGGGAACCTTCACTGGTGACCCCCCGATAACCGCCTCGGTGGTGAAGGTCGCTTCACCGGGGCATAAGGAAACATCAGTGGAGGTACCCCCCATATCGAAGGTAATTATCCGCTCCTCTCCCACCAACCTCGCTATCTCGAGCGCTCCCACCACCCCGCCAGCAGGACCGGAGAGGATGGTATGAACCGGCTCCTTACGCGCCCTTTCCGCTGAGATCGACCCTCCATTCGACTGCATTATCCTGAGCCTGCTTCCAGAAAGGGAGGCTTCAAGCTCCTCGAGGTACTTTCCCATTACTGGGGAGACATAGGCATTAACCGCGGTGGTGCTTATCCTCTCGTATTCCCGGTATTCGGGGAGTATCTCCGAAGAGAGGGAAACGGAAAACCCCGCCTTTGCAAGCAACTGCCCCGCCTTTTTCTCGTTTTCCGGGTTGGCGTAGGAATGGAGGAAGCCGACGGCGACCGAACGAACCTCCTTCTTTCTGAGCTCATCTATCACCTCGGCGAGCTCCCCCTTGGAAAGAGAGACGAGGATCTCACCAGAGGCAAGGGTTCGCTCAGAGACCCCAAAGCATAACTCCCGGGGTATAAGAGGGGGCTTCCGGGAGACAAAGAGGTTGTATAACTCCTCTCGCGTCTGTCTTCCTATTTCAAGGAGGTCCTCAAACCCCTTGGTGATGATGAGGGCGGTCTTCGCCCCCTTCCGCTCGAGGAGGGCATTGGTAGCAACGGTAGACCCGTGGACGATATCGAGCGCCTGACGATCGGAAACGAGCTCCCGGATCCCGGATATTATCGCCTGTGCCGGGTCCCTGGGAGTAGAAAGAAGCTTGAACACCCGAACCTTGCCCCTCGAAAAGAGGATAAAATCGGTAAAGGTCCCCCCGGCATCAACGCCGATCCTTACCCTTTCCTTCTCCATCAATCCACCTTCCCTTTAGAAATTGGATGATATCACAGCTCTCCTCGCCCCTTCAACGCAATTAACCGATTTCTCTTTATATCAAGCCAAGTTTGGCTTAAAATAACCTTTAAGGGGTGGGTTAAATGAGGCTATTCGTCGCTATCGACCTTCCTTCAAACATAAAGGAGAAATTGGCTAACATCCAAGCCAGACTCAAGGAGGCGAATGCCGGCGTCCGTTTCGTCTCCCCTGAGGGGATTCATCTCACCTTGAAGTTCTTGGGCGAGGTGGCAGAGGACAGGGTAGGAAAAGTGATCGAAGCGCTTGCGGAAAATGTCCCCCGGATTTCGCCCTTCAACCTCAAGGTCGAGGGGCTCGGCGCTTTCCCCTCCATCTCCCGCCCCCGGGTTGTCTGGGCGGGGGTGAAGGCTCCGGACGAACTCCTCACCTTGGCGGAGGAAATAGAAAAAGCAATGGTGAAACTCGGCTTTCCAAAGGAAGAAAGGGACTTCTCACCCCATCTTACTCTTTGCAGGATTAAATCCCCCCGGGGTATCGATAGGTTGATAAAGATCGTTATGGAGGAAAAGGACATCTCCCTCGGGGAGTTCACCGCCGATGGATATTTCCTTATCCAAAGCATCCTCCGCCCTGGGGGGGCACAATACATAAAGATAAGGAGGTTTAATCTATTTTAGGGAGGGGCTTATGATTAGTAAGATAATCTTTTTTTCCTTGTTTCTCCTCTCTCTTGCCCTTTCTTTTGGAGGAGAAAAGGTGGATGGAAAAAGGGCAACCATCACTGTGGTCTATGATAACCAACCCTATCGCGAGGATCTCGTCACTTCCTGGGGCTTTTCCGCTTTAATCAAGGTGGATGGGCAAAACATACTCTTCGATACCGGGGGAGAGGGAAAGATACTGATTAAGAATATGAGAAAGCTTAACATCCCTCCCAAGGGGATAGAACTCGTCGTCCTCTCCCACAACCACTGGGACCATACCGGTGGACTCCTCGAGTTGATAAGGGAAGGAGCCCGTCCCAAAGTGATCCTTCCTAAATCCTTTCCCGATAAGTTCAAGGAGGAGATGAGGAGGTTCGTAAAGATAGAGGAGATTACAGGACCGCGGGAGATAGCCCCCGGAATATGGACCACTGGGGAAATGGGAAGCACCGTTATCGAACAATCACTAATCATCAAAACCGATCGAGGACTGATCGTGATTACTGGCTGTGCCCATCCCGGGATCGCCTCCATCGTGGCTAAGGCGAAGGAGCTCCTTGGTGGACCCATCTACTTGGTAATGGGAGGGTTTCATCTCCGAGGAAGTTCGGAAAAAGAGATATTGGAAATAGCAAAGGAGTTTAAAAAATTAGGGGTGATAAACCTCGCCCCCTCCCACTGCACCGGAGATACCGCCCTTTCCATTTTTTCTCGAGAATTCGGAAAACACCTCCTAAATAGTGGTGTGGGAGCACAATTCATCGTAGGGGATGAAAATGGAGATAAAACTGAAACCGATAGGAATCATCCATTCACCTTACAAAACCCGGGATGAAGCCCCAATTACCTACGGTGAGGGCAGAGAAATATCGGAGATAGAGGTTTATCCCGAGTTTGAGGAAGGGCTTGCTGACATCGAAGGGTTCTCCCACCTCGTCATCCTCTTCTTTCTCCATAAGTCGCCCTCCTCTCCTCTCACGGTATATCCGCCCTTCGATAGACCGAACCCCCGTGGTGTCTTCGCTACTCGGGCACCGGATAGACCCAACCCAATAGGCCTTTCTTATGTGGAACTTGTTGAAAGGAAGGGAAGATTCCTCAAGGTGCGAGGGCTCGATGCTATAGACGGAACCCCCCTAATCGATATAAAACCTTACATCCCCGCACTTGATAACATAGAGGGGGTAAGGCTTGGCTGGGCTGAAGGGAAGTTTAAGCGGGGCTAAAAGAGGTTGACAAGAAGAACGCTCGATGCTATAAATTAGGTAGCAGGGGGCGGTTAGCTCAGTTGGGAGAGCATCGGCTTTACAAGCCGGGGGTCACTGGTTCGAGCCCAGTACCGCCCACCAGATTGGAAAGAGGGAGTGCGGGGTCGTAGTTCAGTTGGTTAGAACGCCGGCCTGTCACGCCGGAGGTCGCGAGTTCGAGTCTCGTCGGCCCCGCCATTTTTTATAACTCCTCCTCCTTAGCTCGCCATTTAATATCGCCATTATCCGAATATATTCGGTTGATATTCCCTGCCATATTCTATAAAATCAGAGGTCGTAAGGTTCTTATTCCCTCAGCTAAAAAGGAGATGAATTATGGGCAACAGGACAAACAGTAAAAGAATTTATTATTTAATCAAGCTTTTTCTGATAATATTTTGTCTCCTATTGGCTCTTCCCTCTTATGGTCAAAGCCTGGTCTCCAATGTGGATGGGAAGATTCGGGTCATCATCCTTCACTATGGCAAGCCGCGTCGGGATGGCTTCTGGCACGATCAGACCGTCTTCTTCCGTGATCTGATGAACAAGATGGATAAAGATGTAGCCTTCGTCGTAGTATTGGGCAAAGATAAGAAGGCTGAAAAAGCAAGGGAAATCCTCAAGCCCTATGCGGAGGTAAAGCTTCCTGACGGCACTCCTCGGGTGAAGTTCCTCACCGTGGATGTAGAGACGAACAACTTCTACCCTTGGGCACGCGACGGCTATCTCATCCTGGCAGATGAAAAGGGAAACCTCACCTTTCTCGATGTGGGCTTCAATGAAAAGCCCTTTCCCATCACCAACTTCGATGAGGTCTTTGAGAACGCAAAAACGCTCGCCGGGGTTATCCACCGAGGAGGGGGAAACATCAGAACAACCAGAAGCGAGATGATAATTGGAATGGATACAATGTTGGGCATAACCGTTCCCCCACGCTGGTATCCCTATAGTGAAAAGAACCTGTACCTGATGGCTAAGGAGCTCAAGCCAAAAGATGTGCCCCTTTTCAGGAAGAAATTTACCGCTTATTGCAAATTTATCCAACGGGTATTAGCCCCTGATAAGAAGTTGGTAATCCCGGGCGAGGATGACTTTTTCGCCCGGCTCGAAAAGGGGGAATTTGCTTTCACCAAGAAGACGGTGAGGGATACCGGCGCCCAAGCCTCGTATCACACCGATGTCTATCTCGGACTGGGGCATATAGATGAACGGGGGAAGAGGGTGATATTCATCGCCGATGCCAGATTGGGGGCAAAGGTGATAGAGAGAATGACAGAAGAAGAAAGGCGGGCGATAGAAAGAAAGCTCCCAAAAATCCTTGCTCAGGAAGGGCTCACTGCCTGTGATATCCCGGTTACCGCGGAACAGATCGCCAAGAGATTCAAGTGGGATAAAAAGAAACTCCTCGACCTCTCCCTAAAGAGGGCTCTTGAGGTAGCCCCGCGACTGGATAAAGCGGCGAAAAGGATGGAGGAGCTCGGCTATCGGGTGGTGAGGATCCCCTATCTGCCCAATGGCCTTTGTACCAAGAGAGAATATGGCATCAGCTTCAACTATTCCAATGTACTAACCGAGGTCTATGGAAATAGGAAGAGGGTATATATGCCGGAATACGGCTTCCCTCAAATGGACGACGCAGCTGCCGAGGCTTACCGCAATTGTGGCTTCGAGGTGGTGAGGATCAAGGGCGTTGTCACCCAAAGCCTGACCTGGGCACAGGACAACGCCGGGATCGATTGCCTTACATCCGAAATCAGGTTTCCTGTCCGCTGGGCAAAGAAATATTATCGAAAAGATCAGTAATGTTCTAACAAAAGTTCGAATAAAACAGTTAAGAAAATCTACCTCAGAGGGAGAAATTCCCCTTAATGGTGAAAGCCTTTAATGAGGAGGAGAAGTATGGGTTACCCAATGAGTAAAGTATCTTTTTCCCCCTCTCGGTATTCTGGTGCAGTCTATTCCCCTTTTACAATAACCTTTACCTCTGAGATAAGCGCCTTTCCTAACCGCTCGTTCAGTCGGGAGATAATGATGGAGGAGAAATCTGAAAACTCCTTTTTAAAACGAGCATCAAAAAGAGAGATAGTGAGAACGCCCGCGGAGAAATGAACCGGCTTACTCAAACGAGCAAGCTTATCCCCCACCACCTCTCGCCAGGATGATGATACCTCGCTGAGGATAAGCCTATCCCTGAGCTCAGGAGAACGCTCCACTATCCGCCTCAATATATCCCTTATCTCTTCCATTTCTCCTTCTTTTTACTCCATCCTATACCAGCCCCACTCAATAATCAAGAAGTAGCATCTTGAGATAAAAGGCGAAATATGAGATAATTAAAACGAGGAAAATGATTGAGCTGATCCACCTTACCAAGAAATACGGCAACCTGACCGCAGTGGATGACCTCACCCTCAAGATCGAGGAGGGGGAGTTCTTCGGCTTTTTAGGACCAAACGGCGCCGGGAAGACGACCACCATCAGGATGATTACCGGTCTCATCCGTCCCACTTCGGGGAGGATCATCCTCGGTGGATACGACTTAGCCAAAGAACCACTCTCCGCAAAGAAGATCGTGGGGTTCATCCCCGACCGCCCCTTCCTATACGAGAAACTTTCGGGGAGGGAGTTCCTTCGCTTCGTGGCGGAGCTCTACGGAATGAGGAACGGCATCTACCGAAGGCGGGTTGAGGAGCTCCTCTCCTTATTTGAGCTTTCCCAGTGGGGGGATGAGTTGGTGGAAAGCTACTCCCACGGAATGAGACAGAGATTGGTCTTCTCCGCCGCCCTCATCCACAACCCAAAGATAATAGTGGTCGATGAACCTATGGTAGGCCTCGATCCCAAGGGGATGCGATTGATAAAGGAGATATTCCAGGATTTCGTAAGGAAGGGAGGAACCATCTTTATGTCCACCCATACATTGAGCCTGGCGGAGGAGCTCTGCCATCGGATCGGCATCATCCACCAGGGAAAGCTGATCGCTTTAGGCACCAAGGAGGAGATAAGAAGAAAGGCAAAACTTCCGGAATCGAGGCTCGAAGATATCTTCATCACCCTCACCCGCGAGGAAAATGAAGGGCTTGGCATCGCTCATCCGACTTAAGCTTACCCTGCTGAAAAACAGCCTCCTCCATTCAACGCTTCGGGAGAAGGGGAGGATCCTCTTTCTCATCCTCCTTGCTTCCTCCTTCGTGGTGGGCGATTATTACCTCTTCACCCGGATATTTCGCTACCTCCTTACGATCAAGGAATTTCCCTTCTTCTTCGCCCTCGGTTTGACCGAACGTCTGCTTGGTATGGTCTTTTTGACCTCGCTTTCGATGCTCTTCATAAGCAATATCATCGTGTCGCTTTCCACCATCTATCTCTCGCGAGACCTCGATCTCCTCATCCCCTCGCCGGTAAAGCTCTCCCACTTATTCTCCCTAAAGTTCGGGGAAACCCTTATGAACAGCTCCTATATGATCATTGCGGGAAGCGTTCCCATCTTCATCGCTTACGGGAAGGTATTCAAGGCACCCTTCCATTACTATCCCCTTATGGGGCTAATCGTCCTCCTCTTTCTCATACCGCCCGCTGCCCTCGGGATAACGGTTACGATGAGCCTGATGCGGTTCTTCTCGGCAAAGAGGGTTCATCAGGTGCTATCCGCGGTTGCCCTCATCTTTGGGGTAGCGGTGGTCGTTGTCTTCCGCTTTATGAAGCCAGAAAGGCTGTTTTCCCCTAAAGGAACGGACGATCTGGTAGAGCTCCTTAAAAGCTTTTCTCTTCCCTCGTTTCGCTTCCTTCCGAGCAGTTGGGCGGCAAAATCGCTCGTTGCCGTATCCCAGGGGAGGATGGGGGAATTCCTCCTCGAGGGAGGACTGCTACTTCTTTTCACCGTAAGTTCAGTAATCCTCCTCGCCTGGGTGGCAAAGGCTACCTACCTTGCCGGCTTTTCTGGATCTCAGGAACAAAGAAGGATCAGACTCAAAAGAAGGAAAGAAAGGTTGGAACGCCTCCTCCGATTCCTCTTCGCCCGAAGCTCTCCGGAGCTCCGGGCGCTGGTCATAAAGGATATAAAGCTCTTCGTGAGGGACACCCTTCAATGGTCCCAGCTCTTCCTTTTAGCCGCTTTGGTCATCATTTATCTCTTCAACATAAAAAACATCCCCCTTCCCTCCCCATTCATCAAAAACGCCCTCTCCTTCCTCAACCTGGGGCTTGCTGGATTCGTCCTTGCTGGGGTCTCCGCTCGCTACGCCTTCCCCACCACCAGTCTCGAGGGGAGAAGCTTCTGGCTCATCCACTCCGCACCGATCGACTATCGCCGTTTCCTCTGGGAGAAGTTTCTTCTCTTCCTTGCTCCCCTCCTAACACTCGCTTTGATCCTCGTTTACACCTCGAACCGTCTCCTCGGGGTGGATCGCTACATTATGACCCTCTCCCTCATCTCGATAACTGGAATGACCCTTGCCCTCACCGGAATGGGGGTAGGGATGGGGGCGATGTTCCCCAAGTTCAACTACGACAACCAAGCGAAGATAGCGGTGAGCGGTGGAGGGCTTATCTATATGCTGCTGAGCCTCATCTACATCGGGTTGATAATAGTCCTCGAGGCAAGGCCCGTGTATCTCCACTTTGCGGGAAAACTCCGTATCGAACACCACCTTCTCATTGAGGACATCATCTTCTACAGTGGAGCGGGGTTGATCACCTTAATCGCTACCCTCCTTCCCCTTAAACTTGGAGCAAAGGCTCTCTCCCGCTACGAGCTTTCAGAATAAAAAGGGGGGCACCAGCTGGTGCCCCCCTTTTAATCCCCCCCTTTTGGGGAAGCTATTTCTTTCTAAGAGGAGACCAGAGCCCAAATTGCTGAGAATACACCTTGCAGGGACCCTTTGCTTTCAAAGCCACATTGTAATTATAGCTCCAGGCGAGGTATTGAGAGCCACCACCACCGATGGTGGTAATGAGATAACGGTTAGGCATATGGGCGATCGCCTCCGCTTTGTTTGCCGGTATCGCCTGGTCTCCTGCCTGGGCATCAAACCTCACCCAGCCATAACGGGGCAAATAGAGCTCCACCCAGCGATGGAAAGAGGTGTCAATGCTCGCATCCTCACCCCGGACGACTATCGCTCCACAGTAACGAGCAGGGATCCCCGCTGACCGCAACATCGAGATGTAGACGAAGGAGTACTCGGAACAGCTTCCGGAACCCCGCTTAAGAACGGTAGGAGCGGTATCCCAACCGCCAACCATCTCATAATGGAGTTTGCTATCGATATAATCCATAATCCGACGGGCGATCCAGTAGGGGTTTTTCTCGTTCCCTATCGCCTCGCGAACGCACTTCTTGATGTAATGGCTGTTTATCTGAAGCTTATCCCCATCGGCGAGATACTTCTCTTTTATCTCAGCTGGTATCTCATCGAGGCTTCCTACCTTATCTGGGTCGATGAACCAGCGAGTATCGTACATCCTGACCTTAGCCTTCATCGATATATCGAGGGAGCTTCCCGGCTTCAGATTGGTAAGCTTGAAATGAGCCACCTTCTGTCCCCACTGATCGGTGAGAAACTCCACTGGCTTCGGGGAATAAGTTATCTCCCCGATGATCTCCTGATTGGGAAGATTTTTAGGAACGGCAAAATAGACATCGAGCTCGGTCACCGTGCCCGGTCCGTAGTTCCTGAATACCGAGAGAAGTTCCACCTCTTCCTCTTTGGGGTTGCTCCTTACATAGGGGGCATCGATGGTAAGGTCGAGTTTATAGATCCTGTCGGTCTGGTAATCAACGCACCAGAGATACTTCCCATCGTAGGCAAGCTCGCTGACGAAAGGACCAGGGGCAGGAAGAACCATCAGTACTGAACCATCCCTGGGATAGACCACATATATCTTGTCCCGTCCCCTATCGGAAACAAAAAGGTACCTCCCATCGTAGGAGAGGCCATATCCGTAGGAATAAGGTGCGGGAATGGTATTGATGATCGTACCGTCCCCGGTATCGAGTTGGTAGATTTTATCCTCCCTATCATCCACCACCCAGAGATACTTCCCGTCGAAGGTAATGCCTTTAGGACTACGGCAGGGGGCAGAGAGCGAAGAAAGGGTCATCCCCGTCTTTGGATCGAGCCTAAATATATCGCCCCCCTCCATATCCAACACCCAGAGGCACTTCCCATCAAAGGCAAGACCCGCAGGCATAAACGCTGGCGAAACGACATCAGCAACCACCTTCCCGGTAGCAGGATCTATCTTGTAAAGATGGGCTGTCCGATGATCGGCAAGCCAGAGATACCTGCCATCAAAAGCAAGACCAGTAGGACAGGAGGAAGGAGAGGGAAATGAGGCAAGCACCTTGCCTGGAGTAGCTATAGCGATAAAAGAAGAAAGAAGAACCAAAAAGAAAGACGCCATCAGTGAAAGCTTAAATCCCTTCATCGTACCACCTCGTTATATTTATATTACCTATTCCGCTATATTTCCTAAATCCCTAAAAGGGAAGGATCTCCACCAGCCAAGATGCGAATCATCTCTTCTTTGAAGTAATCCTTTACCCGGCGCACCGCTTCCGGCACCCGTTCATTGTAAACCTGGAGACTCCGCTCAATATCCTCCCTCAATCGTTGATAAAGGTCTCGGTTCTTCCGTCCTAAAGCGACCTCCGCCTCATTATAGAGTTTTATCTCAGAGACGAGCAAACGGGCGAGCCTTTTCGCATCCTCATGAAGCTTTTGCTCCTCTGGGGTAAGGGTCGGCGGTGGTGCGGTCGGTTCAGCCTGCGGTTGAGGACCAACCCCCACTCCCTGAGCACCCTCAGTTGGAGGGGAAGGCGCGGACTCTGGCGAAGAAGGAGGCGGGGAAGGAACCTGCTGAGCAAAAGGCGGTGAAGATGGAGGAGAAGCACCAACCTCAGGAGCACCACCTGCTCTTGGAGGAGGTGGCTTGATGGGGGTTTCTGAGGTGATGGCAAATTCTGGTTTTTCCTCGCTTGGTGGCGGGAAGGACGGCGGAGCCTGTTCAGCCGGAGGGGGTGAGGGCCTTCGTGGCGGAGAAGCAGTGAGGCGCAATCTATTCTGAAGCGCTTCCTTCATCGCCCCAGTTCTTCTTCTCAAAGGTAATACCTCAGCCACCAAACCAGCAAACTTGGTGAGAACCTCGAGTTCTCCTGAGGAAGGTATTGGCTCAAGGGAATCTCCCTGATCGAGGTACAATACCGCCCCTACCTTCCCCTTTACTACCAGGGGCAGAGCCATCATCTCTGTGGGCATCACCCCTCCCATCATATTGAGGATGGATTTATTATCCGCAAGATCTCCGGGAGAACCTCGCCAAGGAACACGGTCCATAACCGCTCGATAAACCAAATGATCTCCCCGGAGGGGGATAACTATCTTCCTCTTCTCCTTGGGCATATTACCACTTACACCGAACCCGCGAGCAAGCCAGCCCGTTGCCTGTTCCCCTGAGATAACGAAAAGGGCTACCCGCTTCACATATTGGGCAAGGCCCGAAATGAGGTGATTCAGAACATCAACCTGACTCTGACTCCCTTCTATCTTCTCTACAGCTTCCCTCAAAATCTCGCCCCGCTCCTCAGTAGGGATAACACCTCCAAGATCAAAGGAAGATGGCTTCTTTCCCTCGGCGAGTTTCTTATCGATTTCCCCCCTAAGCTCGTTCAGACGCTCCTCCAAACGAGAAAGCGACTCCTTAAGTGAAAGAAGCTCTTCTCGAATAGAGGAAAATCTCGACTCTAAACCCCCACCTTCTCCACCCCCAAGGTTGAACTCCATAATTCCTCTCCTAAACCACCGATTACTTTCCATTTTGATTATGAGGCAAAAGCCACGGTTTGTCAATAATTATCGAACAAAATGTCCCACGCCTTGACTCGCACTCTCTATAGTGTTATATTTCCTTTGAGAGTCGTGGGGGCGAACTGGTCTCGACGAAAATAGTTGAGGCAGGAGCTGCATACCGAGTTGCCGCCAACTCGTAAAAAAGGCGGGAGAAAAACAACTGCCGACTCTCAGTTGGCTTTAGCCGCCTAAGAAGCGCGGCTACGTCCTCTTCGCCTTTGCCTGCGGGGCGAAGAAGGGCGTAAGAGAAGCAGGCTAGCGAGATGTGGTGCCCAGAAGCATCTCGCGAAAATGAGATGGGCTGGCTTTCCCTTTATCCTGCCTGTTGGAGGGAGGGGAAGCGAGAATAAAAAAACAGGCTAAGTATGTAGATGCTCCTCGCCGAAGATTTTCGGACGCGGGTTCGATTCCCGCCGCCTCCACCAGGAGTTATATATATGGTTTATAAACGGGTTTTAATTGGGTGGGGGATTATAGCGATCCTTTTTCTCCCCTCTTTTTCTTATGTAATCTTTCCTAAAGAAGACCCCGCAAAAAATGCGTCTTTCTATAAAAAAGGGGAGAGAAAGTTCACCATAGTGATAGATCCAGGTCACGGAGGAGAGGACACAGGAGCAGTGGGACCGAGTGGGCTCAAGGAGAAGGATGTAGTTCTCGATATAGCGAGGATCTTGAAGCAATTGCTCATTGCCGACTATGATGTGAGGGTGATTCTCACCCGGGATGGGGATTATGAACTCCCCCTTGAACTCCGCACGGAGAAGGCAAACGCAGCGAGAGCAGACCTCTTCATAAGCATCCACGCCAACGCCTCGAGGAGACGAGGTGCGAGAGGGGCGGAGACATACATTATGAGTTATGAAGCAACAGACGATGAAGCGAGGAAGTTGGCAGCGGTAGAGAACAATGTCCTTGGGATCACCAATCCTGAGATAGCGAACAACAAAGAACTCTCCATGGTCCTCTGGGACCTTGCCCAAACGGAGTACTTAGCGGAAAGCACCCATTTAGCGGAGATAATCCAGAACGAGTTTAACGATCTCCTCCACCTCCCCAACCGGGGGGTAAAACAAGCGCCCTTTGCCGTTTTGATGGGGGCGATGATGCCGGCAGTACTGGTCGAAGTAGGTTTTATCACCAATCCAGCAGAGGAGCAGAGGCTCGCCCAGGAAAGCTACCGCCAACAGATAGCCTCTGCATTGGCGCGGAGCATCGGTGCCTATCTCAAGCTTTATCAGAAGGCGATTGGAAACTCCTGACCAAAAAGATGCAGAAAAGAAATATCTTAATAGCCCTCCTAATTATATCTTTAGCGGTGATAGCCTTCCTCATCATCACCCACAAACCGAGGACCACCCCTCCTTCAAAAACCGAGAAAGAAACCACCTCCACCCCTATCCCTGAGGAGGAAGCCTCCTCCTTCCCTGAGAACTTCCGCCAGGTATATGTCTTCTTCCAATCGAGCAACGGTCCCTTCCTCGTTCCCGAGAAGCGAAGGATATTTGCCACCAACTCGATAACCGACCAGGCGAAACAGGCTCTTGGTGAGTTAATAAAAGGTCCGGAGATAGCAGGACATCTTCCCACCGTGCCCCGGAGAACACGGATAAACGAACTTTATCTCTCCCCATATGGGACCGCCTTCGTTGATCTCTCCAGCGAATTTGCCACCGGACAGGCTGGGGGAACCGAGGAGGAACTTATGGCGATTTACTCCATCGTCAATACCCTCACCATCAACTTCCCCTCCATAAGGCGGGTTAAGTTCCTGATAAACGGGAGGGAACGAGATACCCTGAGGGGACATCTCAGTCTTAAGCATCCTTTCACCAAGAATACTGAGTTACTCTCGAAGCAAGGAGCGGGTTTCGATGGGGGAAAGGACTGACGGAAGAAGAAAGGACGAGGTAAGGAGGGTCAAGATCATCCCTCATTTCCTCAGATATCCCGAGGGCTCCGCGCTTATCGAATTGGGGGATACCAAAGTCATCTGCACTGCCAGCGTCAGCGAGGGGGTCCCTTCCTTCCTTGCCGAAACTGGCGAGGGATGGATCACCTCCGAGTACTCGATGCTCCCCCGGGCAACCCAGAACCGCACCTCCCATGACGCCATCCGAGCTAAGGGGAGAAGCCACGAGATACAGCGGATGATAGGACGCTCTCTCCGGGCGGTGGTTGATCTCACTGCTCTCGGTCCTCGCACCATCTTCATCGACTGCGATGTCATCCAGGCTGATGGGGGAACGAGAACTGCCTCCATCACCGGCGGGTTCGTCGCCCTTGCCTTCGCCCTCAACAGGATGGCTGAGGAGGGGATCATCGAGACGATCCCCATCAAGGACTATCTCGCCGCCATCTCGGTCGGCATCATCGATGAGGGGTTGATCCTCGATCTAAACTACGAAGAGGACTCCCGTGCCTTGGTGGATCTCAATGTGGTGATGACCGGAAGGGGGAATCTGGTAGAGATACAGGGAACCGCTGAAGGAAGGAGTTTTTCCTTCCCTGAACTTGAAGAGATGATAAATCTGGCAAAGAAAGGGGTCTCGGAGCTCATCGAGCTCGAAAAAGGGATCCTCGGGAAAATCGTTCCCAGATGAAGCTCCTCATTGCTACCAGAAACGAGGGGAAATTCCGCGAATTTGCGAAAGCGCTTCAGGGGACAGGGATTATCCTCTTCTCCCTCTCCCATTTTGAAAAAGCACCCCGGTTCGAGGAGCTGGGGAAGACCTTCAGGGAAAATGCCTGCGGTAAGGCACTTTTCTATCATCGGGAGTTCGGCTTTCCCACCTTAGCCGATGACTCTGGTCTTTGTGTCACTGCCCTTTCTGGAGAGCCTGGGGTTCACTCCGCCCGCTATGGGGGGGAAGAAATAACCGATGAAGCGAGGAACAAACTTCTCCTTTCCGCCCTTTCCGGGGTTCCCAAGGAGAAAAGAAGCGCCTCCTTCCATTGTGTTCTCGCCTTCGCCGATAAGGGGAGGATAATCAAGGTGGTCGAGGAATCCTGCGAGGGGATCATCCTCACCCATCCCCGGGGAAAGCATGGTTTTGGCTACGACCCTATCTTCTACTATCCACCGTTAGGGAAAACATTTGCCGAGCTTCCCTCTGAGGTGAAGAATCAGGTGAGCCATCGGGGACGGGCGATCGTCCGAATGACCGCCTTTCTCAAAAACTATCTCAAGAAAGGGGGATGAGGATATCCTCTTCTTTTTCTTGACAGTTTATCCTTCTTCGATTAAATATTGAGGTAGGTCGGGGCGTGGCGCAGTCTGGGTAGCGCACCTGCTTTGGGAGCAGGGGGTCGGAGGTTCAAATCCTCTCGCCCCGACCAGAATCTCGCCATCGATGATAAAAGAAATAATTATAAAAAAATTACCGATCAATTAAGAACCTCAAATTTAACCCCACGAATTTATGTGCTTTGATTGGATCGAATAACGCGGGAAAATCCAATATTCTTAAGGCGCTAAACCTTCTATTAGGAGAAGCCTATCCACAACCAAAAGCTATTAAAGAAGAGGATTTCTATAACTATGATACATCTGAGCCTATTCACATAGAGATAGAATTTGAACCTCCTCTCCCCCCTTGTAGATGCAAGGAGAAAAATAGCAAAGGGGGGTATAAAGAAATACAAGCTAAGGTATTTAAGCTCTTTTGCTATAAGTCTCCTGCTAATATAGAAGATTGCGAGTTTATCGTTATCTCTAAAGAGGGAGAAGAATATTGGGGCAATAACAATGTGAGGAAGTTAGCCCCACTTATTTACATAAAGGCAGATAGAGATCTAAAGAAACAGCTTACAATTAGTGACTGGACGCTTTGGGGTAAAATAACAAATAGACTTGACAAAGAACTAAAGCAAGAAGAAGGTAAGCTAAAGAGCGCGAGGGAAGCTATGGAAGAAGCTCTAAAACATCTCAAGACACCATCATACGAGAGGCTTGAAGAATCTTTAAAAGAAAATATAAAAGAGGTAGTACATCCCGGATTATTTGAAGATACAAAATTAAAGCTTAGCATTTATGATCCGCAACATTTATACAATATGCTTAGGTTATGGATTAGGGAATGGGAGCTTGATTTTAATATACCAAATTTAGGTTCTGGAATTCAAAACCTGATATTACTTGCCCTTTTTAAGACATATGCCGAGATCGAAAAGGAAAAAGTAATATTGGCAATTGAAGAACCTGAAATCTACCTTCATCCCCACGCACAGCGAAGCCTCTACAGGATATTCAGGGAATTAACGGACGCCGATACAAACGAGCGGGGGCTAAGCCCTCAAATATTTTATACTACCCACTCTCCCCACTTTGTGAATTTATCTTCTCCAGAGGATGTCTTTCTTGTGAGGAAAACCAAAAAAGACGGTACCACAGTGATTCACACATCCGAAAAAGCACTAACGGAGAATGAACGACAAGAATTAAAATTACTAACAGAGTTCGGACCAGAGAGAAACGAGATATTTTTTGCGAGTAAAGTGATGTTAGTCGAAGGAGCTACCGAAAAATACTCTCTTCCCTATGCATTTGAGAGAATGGAATACCCGTTAGATAAAAATAACATTTCTTTAATTAGCACCCAAGGGAAAGGGAATATGCCATTTTTTATAAAGATCTTAAAGGAATTCAAAATCCCTTGGGTGGCGCTATATGATACAGACAAGCCTGATGATAAAACCAATAAAAAAATCAAAGAATCTGCAGGACAAACATTTAAAGATAGACTCTTCGGTTTAAAGCAAAATTTTGAGGAAGAGGTGGGATTGCCTTCCTCTCCCGAAATCAAAAGCGGGGAAAAAACAAAAAATGCCATTACATACCTTTGTGAAAAGAAAAACCCAATTCCCCCCAGCATCAGAGAGGCAATAAACAAACTAAAACAACTTCCTGTTAATATAGAAGAAAACCATTCAATAGAGTAAGTATTAGACAACTGCCTCAAAACTAAATAAAGGGAAGGCATATCTCTTTGAATAACGGAGTTAAATATCCTATCGAATTGGAACAAAATAACACTCCAAGGCGTTGAAATTTTAAAAGATAAATATATAAGTTGACATAAATAAGGAGGCGGATGAAAGTCTAAAACGCCTTTATTAAAAGGGAAGATTTTAAGACCTTTCCCGTATTACTCTTTATCGCGATATACATCTTTGCGATCTTATTGGTGATAACAAAAGACCCGGCAAATGCTCTTTCCTTCATCGGAACAAGCGGGGGGATGCTTTTTCTCAGCTGGCTTGCTATCGAGATTACCAAAAAAATCCACCCACCGGATATCAAGATCGAAAGCCCGGGCTGGGAGCTTCTATCCGGTCTTCTCATCGTAGTGCTATGGGAATTCGCCCCGTTCCTGCCAAGGATAAATTTTGGCGATAAATGGGATTTGGGATTTATCCTAAAAAAATCCCTAATACTCGTCCTTTTACCTCTCATCTTCCTGAAACTACGAAAACATCCCTTCTCATCTATGGGGTTTACCAAGGCAAACTGGAAGAAAAACCTGAAGGTCGGCTTCATAATATTTCTCGCTATGGCGATCCCGAGCATGTCTTACAGTAATACAGCCAGGTTAATTCTCAGCGGCAAGTTGAGCCTATCTCAGATAGGGATCGGATTTCCGGTATCGTTCACCTATTTCCTTCTTATGTCTGGCTTCTCAGAGGAGTTCCTCTTTCGGGTATTCATCCAAACCAGGTGTTCCCTCTTACTTAAGTCAAAAATAGGTGGTGTCCTCATAAGCTCACTTCTTTTTGGTTTGCTACATTTTTCCGGAATTATGTGGTGGTATCCTGGCACCAAGTTAGTTCAAGCCTTTTGCCGGGCATTCTTCGTTCAGACCTTTATGGGGATCCTCTTAGGCATCCTCTGGGAAAGGACGAGAAGCCTGATCCCGGGAGTTATCCTCCACAGCGGGATTAATGGCTTGAACAACCTGGGTTGGATAGTTTCAAGATTTGGATTTTGAAAAGCTTGATGTATAATTGAGAAGAAGCCAACCACGGAGCAGAAATACATCGGGGATAAAGATAGGTGGGTAGATACATAATCATCGGGGTTATCGGGGCAGGGTTTATTTTTTACTGGCTGATAAGCTCGGTCAGGAAGGAAAAGATCTTCGGGGTTTACATCGGGGGTGGAATCGCTCTTTGTCTAACACTTCTCATTACTGAGAACCTATTCGGCTTGGTCCGGATAAAAACGGACATCCTCGTACCGAAAATATTGGGGCTTGTCGGCAATTTCCTCGTTATCTTGGCATCATTATTGGTCATACTTTCCTTTATCGCCCTAAAACTCAAAGGAAAACCAGAAACCGGAATCGAGGATACCACTGTCTTTATCAATAGCGGTATATATAGGGTAATCCGCCACCCTTTATACCTGGGGTTCGCCCTATGGAGCATAGGGCTCATATTACAAAGTCAATCGATCTCTTCCACAATATTGGGAACTATGGCTTTCTTCTGTTTCTGGATAGGAAGCGCAAAGGAGGAGGAATTCAATGTGAGGAAGTTCGGGAATAAATACAAGGAGTATATCAAAAGGGTCCCCAGATGGAATGTATTAAAAGAGATAACCGGCTTGAGGAAAACTTAATATGCGGGATATAAACACCAAAATAATCGTGGTCGTTTTGACCCTTCTTGCATTGATCAATGTGATATTCCTCGTCATCGCTCGATACTCCGGTCCCCTCTTTGGATTCGCCTTCGTTATCTTCGCCATAGTTCATTGGTTAAGGACAAAGAGCACTGGCTTCATCATAGTAGTAGCGATAATATGGCTCGGCATCCATATCTATGAACTCATCGTAATTGGTGCAAGTTCTTACCCCCTCCTTTTCTACCTGAACCTATTGCTTCCTCTTCCCCTGCTTTACTGTGGAGTAAGACTACATCTTAAAACCAGAAAGCGCCCTCACTCTTAGAAAACGGCAGAAGCACCTTATTTATAATTTATATTAAGAGGAAACTTTGGAAAAAGCTAACGCAATAGTCCCTGAACAATAATATCGACCGCTTCATCGGGGGAGAGACCACGAGTAAGTAGCGCTTCGATCTGTCGCTTATCCACACTACCTATCGCCGCTTCGTGGGTCACCTTTGCTTTCTCGTTGGTCACGCTAACGATCGGTATCGCCTTTGCCTCTACCTCATCGCCAGTGATTATTTCCATACAATCGACATGACCCCTCGCCCCTTCAGCATTACCATAGGTCTCACCGTAAACCACTGCCCTTGCCCTATCGGATAAAACAACGCGGCTCTTGACAAGACCGGAGGCGTTTTTCCCCTCGAGATAGACCTTTTCCTTTATTAAAATATCATCATCGCCCCGTCCATGGATTTTAGCGATAAGCTCGGTAGCACTAGCCTCAAGCCCGGTCACCTCGTAGTCGAACTCTATCCTTCCTGCTCTACCTTGAGTGAGGCTGAAGAGATTCTTATACCTTCCTCCCTTTTCCACCTTCACCTTCGCCTTAGGAACAACCTCAACCCCACCCTTATCGCCATGGAGGTGAACCTCCTCGTAGCTGTAACTCGCCCCCCTTCCTATCCTCACCTCTGCATCCATCCGATGGATGATCTTAACTGCATTAGGGAAGATACAATGGGCGAGGGCGCGAACATCTGCTCCATTCCCAATGTCTATCTTCAACCTGATGATCTGCTCTCCTTCTTTTGGCAGCATTCCAAAACAAAAATGGATGGGGGAAGATAGCTTAACGCCGGGCTCCACCTTAAGCTCTGCCTCCGCCCCGCGCTCTATCTTCCTCGTGGCAAGCCTAATCCCAGGAAGGTCCCGAACAGAAATAACATCCTCCCCTTCCACCACCATACCAGCTGTCTTCCCGAGAATCTTATCCCCTTCGCCCCTCTTATAGATATCGACTAAGCTCCTAAACTCCTCCTCATAGAGTCCCACTCTTCCTCACCTCCGGTTCGTTTACATAATCACACCCCTTACAGTTCCCCTCAAACCAACGAAAGGTTTCATTCGGTGAGTCCGTCTTCTGAATGTTTCCTCCGCAGAGGACTGAAGCCCGATCCGCCATCCTGATGATCTCCGGACGATGACTTATCAAAAGAACTGAACTACCCGATCTCTTCATCTCCTTTATTACCCTGATCACCTCAGGGATGGAAAGGGGATCGATCCCGGTATCCGGCTCATCCAATATCGCCACCTTTGGCTTCATCGCCAAGACCGAAGCAAGCTCTACCCGCTTCCGTTCTCCGCCACTTAGGGTGCCATCGTTCAACCGATTGAGATAGCGGAAAGGGGAAAGCCCTACCAAGCTTAGCACCTTCGATATATCCACCCCTGAACCAGCGGAAAGCCCTATATACTCTCCAATGGTGATCCCTTCGAACCGAACCGGCTCTTGCCAAGCAAGCGTTATCCCTCTCTTTGCCCGTTCATGGACGGGAAGGTCAGTAATATCTTTCCCATCGAGATATACTTTACCTTTGCTCGGCTTATACCCTGGGATCCCCATTATGAGATAAGCGAGCGAACTTTTCCCCGTACCGTTGACGCCAAGGAGGGTGTGAATTTCCCCCCTTCTTAGCTCGAAATTTAATTCTTTAATTATCTCCTTCCCCTCAATTGTAAGGGATACACCATCCAACCTGAGCACTATATCCTCCATCTATGTTGACTTTCTTATTATACTCCACCTGTCAAGGTGATAAAGGGTTGAAATTGGGCGATGGAGGGGTATAATTTAAATGGGTGCCGAAGTGGCGGAATTGGTAGACGCGCTAGGTTCAGGACCTAGTGGGCATTAGCCCGTCGGGGTTCGACTCCCCGCTTCGGCACCATTTTTATCTTCCCTTCAAAGTCATCAAAGGATGAAGAAAAGCCCGAAATAAAGGCGGAGATTGCTCCTTCTTTCCTTCTCCTCCTCAAGGATGTAGTGATAATCGTAATGGTGGTCGAGCCCGTTTTTCGCATCGTAATAATGGGCGGAAAAGACCCTCTCCACCACTAAAGAAGGAAGCTTGGGAAGAATAAAATAGCGAAAGTCAACCCGCAACCCCGCTTTTCTGTCGGGGAACCATTTGATACCCCAACCAAGACTGTAAAAAAGACCCTTAGTATCCCCTCCTCCCTCAACCTTCACCTCATCGTTTATCTCACCGCCTAAACCACGATAATAGGCGGAAACCTCCTCCGTGTCAGCAAGGAGCTTCCGCTCAAGCTCCGTTTTTGGCTCGTCTCCCTCCTTCATCCTGGTAAAGAGAAGACCGAAACCAAGAGAAAAGTAAGGAACAAGCCTTCCTTTCGGCATAAGATGGGTGAGAAGAGAAAGTCCTATCCGATTAAGATCCTTTATATCCCCATAATCAACGGGAGCCATTTCATACTCCCCTTCAAGGGCAAAATGCTCCCCTGTGTTGTAAGATAGGGAAACACCAAAATTCCAATTTACCCTGCTCCCGAGGTCATAAGTTCGGGGGAGGCTGTTGTAGTAATCGTTGAAGGTAAATATCCCCCCGTAGATCCACCCACCATACAAGTAATCGTATATCTTCTCCTGTCCCACACCTAAGCTGAGAAATTCATTCCCCTTGAAGTTTCCAAAGAGGTTCGCCCCGGCAAAGAGGGTTATCTCCAAGCTCCCTTTCTCCACCCCTGCCATTGTCCAAGGGGGGAACATCAGGGGAAAGAACAAGATAAGGAAAAACGCCCTTCTCATCCTCCATTCTCCTTCAGGTAGTATCTAAAACAATTATAACCTACTCCTCCTCACTTGAGAAAAAAAGGGCGACGCGATAAGCGTCGCCCTTTTATCGGAAATAACGCTACACCTCCCGCTACTTACCCTTCCTTATCTCCGCTAAAAGCTCCTTAACCGCCCGCTCAAGCTGCCTATCTATCCCCTTCGCCTCATCACCGGGAAGCTCCTGAACAATAATGTCGGGGACCGCTCCATTATGCTCCATATTGACCATACTACCCTTCACATACCACCCGCGGAAGGGAATGCGGAAGTAAGATCCGTCTATAAGGGTGGTGCCGCCGGTGCTGATGACCGCTCCATAGGTGGGCCAACCGACCAGCTTCCCCCGCTTCAAGGTCTTCACCGCATGAGAGAAGATCTCGGCGTTCGAGAATGAGAACTCATTGCAGAGGAATATCGCCGGCTTGGTCCAGGCATAGAGGGGGAGTCTATCCTGAGGATAGCCCGGCTCCCCATCCCGGGGGATGGTTATCGCATGCCGTTTCACCATCAATATTGCAAGGAGGTAATCGGTCGTCCAACCTCCGCCATTGTTCCTCACATCGACCACCAAACCATCTTTGCCGTGGGCTTCAGAATAGAGTTCCATCTCAAACCGCTCGAGGCTGGGAACATTCATCGCCTGAATATGGATGTAGCCGAGCCTCCCACCGGAAAGCTTGTGCACCAGCTTCCTCCTCTTATCAACCCACCAGTCATAAAGCGCCTGACGGAAGGAGGAATAGGAGGCAGGGATTATCACCACCTCCCTCTCCTTCCCGTCCTTACTCTTCACCTTGAGCAACACCTTCTTCCCCACCGTATCGGCGAGGAGAGAGTAGATGTTGGCGTTTTTCCCGATCCTCTTGCCGTTTACCTCGAGGATGATCTCACCGGAATAAAGCCTGCTCCGCTCCATATCCGCTGGCGTCTTGGGAACGACCCTATCGATCCTCAGCCCGGGACCGCGGTATTTCTCGTCAAATATGACCCCGAGCATCCCCGTCTGTACATTCTCCTTCCTCGAACCGCGAATGCCGAGATGAGAGGCATTCAACTCGCCGATCATTAGCCGGATTAGATCGTAGAAGTCCTCGGAATGGGAAACCTCAAAAACCCAGGGGCGATATTTCTCCTTCATCCTCTTCCAATCAACGCCGTGGAACTTGGGATCGTAAAACCGGGCATTGAGTACAGCCCAGGCTTCATCGAAGGCGGCGAGGCGTTCTCTGCGGTGGTCTATCACCAACCGCGCCGAAAAGCCGACCGGCTTCACCCCACCATTGATCGAGGCGACCTTTATAGTGCCCCGACGATCGAGGAAATATATCCTCTTCCCATCCTTGGACCATTGAATACCCCTCGGTCCTACCTTACCCCTGGTGAGCCTCTTAAGCCCGGTACCATCGAACTTTACGATGTAAAGGTCATCTCCACCGTCGGTATCTGAGCGGAAGGCATAGTACTCCCCGGTTGGGGATATGGTGAGCTCGCTTTCATCTCCGGGAAGGGGCATAACCCGATGGAGCCTTAATGTTATATCCTTGAAGTCTATCTTAACCTTGGAAGGTTTCTTAGCCTTCTCCTTCTTCATCTGCTTGAACTCCTCCTTGAGCTCCTTTTTCGTCTTCTCCTCATCCTCTTTTCTAAGGAAGGCATACCAGATATCGAATGTGTCCCCTATCCTCCTCGAGACGAAGGCGATCCTCCTCCCCTCAGGCGACCAGATGGGGTTGATATCGTTGTCCGGATGTTTGGTGATGTTCACCGGCTTGCCCCCGGCTACCGGGATGATCCAGACATCGTTATTGAACTCGTTGTCCGCTCTCGAAAAAGCGATCCATTTGGAATCGGGAGAGAAGGAGAAGGAAGGCATTGCCCACCCCTTGATTAAGGTCCGGAGGTTCTTCCCCTTCTTATCCATAACGCAGAGATCACCATTACCACGAACGAAGGCGATCATCTTCCCATCCGGGGAAAAGAGGGGTGATGTCTCGTTAGCTTCGGAGGTGGCGAGGGGGATTATTTTCCGCTTGAGGGATTTATCAAGCCGTGGCTCCTTGGGATCGGCGGAGGTAACGAGGTAGATATCGGCGTTTCCCTTTTTGAGGGAGACGAAAACCAGGCTTTTGGAATCAGGCGACCAATCTATCTGATACTCCCTGGCAGGATCATCGGTGATCCGCTGAGCCTCTCCTCCCTCCTTATCCATCACGAAGATATCACCGTGAACAACGAAGGCGATCATCTTCCCATCCGGGGAGAGTTTGAACTCACTGGCATCCCGGGTGAATGTCTTCCACTCGATCGGGTTCTTCTTATAATCGGCGGGAACAAAGATGGAAACCTCCTTCGGCTTTCCTCCTTTCGTATCGAGAACATAGACCTTATCCCTCCGCTCGTAGGTAATGAACCTACCATCGGCTGAGATCGAGGGAAAACGCACTCCATCATCCTTGTAGTTGGTCAGTTTTCTCTTCCTGCCGGAGTTGAGATCGAGCAACCAGATATTAAAAGTCCCATCCTCCTCCGAGAGATAATAGATCTTATCCCCCGAGGGGGCAAACATAGGATAGAACTCATTCCAGTCGTTCTTTGTGAGCTGGGTGTATTTGTCGCTCGTGAAATCGTAAAGCCAGAGCTCATTGGCAGCAGCGCCCCGGTAATGCTTCCGCCACCAGGACCCACCTCCCACTGAAAAAACGAGTTTCTTTCCATCCGGGGATAGGCTTCCGCTAACAGCATAGGTGGGAACCAGTTTAACCGGCATCCCCCCATCTATCGAAACCTTGTAGAGAAGGGGAAGACGATGATAGGAGAAATCGCGCCTCGAGGTGAAGATAACCCATTTGGAATCCGGGGTAAAGCCGACCACCTGGTCAGAACCGGAGAAATAGGTGAGCCTTTTCGGAAGACCTCCCTCAGCAGGAATGATGAATACATCGTCATTGCCATATCGGTCAGAGGTGAAGGCGATCCATTTTCCATCAGGAGAGAAACGGGGAAGCTTCTCGTACCCCTCACTCACGGTCAACCGAAACGCCCTCCCTCCATCCTTAGGAACGAGGAAGATATCCCCCTGATAGGAAAAGGCGAGCATCTTTCCATCAGGGGAAAGCGCGGGATAGCGAGGAAAACCTATGGGCTTCGGTGCCGCAAGGAGAAGGAAAGAAAAGGAAAATAAAATTAGCAC
>JAGGZT010000026.1 GCA_021161905.1 Acidobacteriota bacterium
CTCTTGAAGGACCATCCCTGGTTTGAGGTTTCCTTCCTCGCTGCCTCAGAGAGATCGGCGGGGAAAAGGTATGAAGAGGCGGTGGAAGGTAGATGGCATTTCGAGAAGGACATCCCGGAGGGGGTAAGGGGTTTGTTGGTTCACTCGATAGAGGAGATGGGGGAGGCGAGGAAAACTTGTGATTTCGTATTCTCCGCCCTCGATACCGCGGTGGCAAAGGAATGGGAGGAAAGGTATGCTGAGGCGGGGGTGCCGGTGGTCTCCAATTCCTCGGCACATAGATGGGATGAGGATGTCCCTATGATCATTCCCGAAATCAACCCCGATCACCTGAAGATAATACCGATCCAGAGAAAAAAGAGAGGATGGGATAGAGGGTTTATCGCGGTGAAGCCGAACTGTTCCCTACAGTCGTACCTCATTCCTCTTTTCCCCCTTCATAAGGAGTTCACCCTAAAGGCGGTGATCGTTACCACGATGCAGGCGATATCCGGTGCGGGTTATCCCGGGGTCGCCTCCTTCGACATCATCGATAACATCGTCCCTTACATAAAGGGAGAGGAGGAGAAAAGCGAAAGAGAGCCAAGGAAGATATTGGGTAGGATAGAGGGGGACCTCATCGTAGAGGAGAAGGGGATCGCAATATCAGCCCACTGCAATCGAGTGCCGGTGATAGATGGACATTTGGCTTGCGTCTCTGTGGCTTTCGAGAGTAAACCGACGAGGGAGGAGATCCTTGAGTTATGGCGGGAATTCAGGGGGGCGCCCCAGGAACTTAGTCTCCCCTTTGCCCCGGAGCAACCGATCATCTACCGGGAGGAGGTAGCGAGGCCACAACCGAGATTGGATCGGGATAAGGGGAAGGGGATGGCGGTTACCGTGGGAAGGCTGAGGGAGTGTAATGTCCTCAATTATCGGTTCGTAGCCCTCTCCCACAATACGATAAGGGGGGCGGCAGGAGGAGGGATACTTATTGCCGAACTTTTAAAGGAGAGAGGGTTCTTTAACAATCTATAAGGTGAAAAAATGCCGAAGACCATAGAGGAGATCAATCAAAAGATAAGGAAGGGTAAGGTCGTCGTTGCTACAGCGGAGGAGATAATAAGTATAGTGGAGGAGAAAGGGTTCAAGAAGGCAGCAGAGGAGGTGGATGTGGTAACCACTGCCACCTTCGGTCCAATGTGTTCCAGCGGGGCGGTGATCAACATAGGCCATACAACTCCGAGGATGAAGATAACCAAGGCATGGCTCAATAAGGTAGAGGCTTATGCTGGCCTTGCTGCGGTCGATCTCTACATCGGGGCGGCTCAAATCCCGGATGACGATCCCGCTAATGAGGATTACCCCGGGGAGTTCAATCACGGGGGCGCCTATGTGATCTGGGATCTCATAAGAGGAAGAGATGTCGAGCTCGAAGCTATCTCCTACGGTACAGTGGACTACCCGAGGAAGAAACTCAAGGCAACGATAAACATAGCCGACCTCAACGAGTGCGTTCTGGTGAATTTCAGGAATTGTTATCAGAACTACAATGTCGCGGTGAACGCATCGGAAAAGACGATCTACACCTACCTCGGGGTGCTAAAGCCCAATCTGGGAAACGCAATGTATTGTAGTGCCGGACAATTGAGCCCCCTTCTGAACGATCCCTACTTCAAGACGATAGGGATAGGGACAAGGATATTCCTCGGTGGTGCTCAGGGTTTCGTCTTCTGGAACGGAACTCAGCATCATCCCGGAGGGATCTCGCGGGACGATCAAGGAAGGCTCAAAGGAGGTGGGGGGACCCTCGCTTTAGTAGGGGATATGAAGGAGATGTCCCCGAGGTACATAAGGCCGGTGAGCCTCATCGGCTATGGGGTCTCTTTGGCAGTGGGGGTAGGGATTCCCATCCCGATCCTCAATGAGGAGGTCCTCCGCTACACCGCGGTGAGGGACGAGGAGATATATGCGCCGATCGTCGATTACAGCGAGGATTATCCGAACGGCAAGCCGAACAGGTTTGGCTATGTCAGCTATGGGGAACTTAAATCCGGGAGGATAAAGATCGAAGGGAAGGAGGTTCCCACGGGTTCTATGTCAAGTTATCCAATGGCGCTTGAGATAGCTAATCTACTCAAGAAATGGATAAGGGAAGGGAAATTCGTCCTGAGTGAGATGGTCCAACCCCTTCCTCAGGCGGGAAGTGGCTATGAATTTAGGTTGTTCAGAGGGAGGATCAAAGATGAGTGATGAGGGTGGAACTAACCTTAAGGTGGAAAGAGATGACGAGCTGTGTACTATGTGTGGTGCCTGTATCCCCCATTGTCCCTCCTCTGCCCTTTATATAAGGGATAGGAGGACGATGGAAGTTGGCTTTGATAGGGAAAGGTGTACCGGTTGCGGCATCTGTGTTAGGATATGTCCTTACCGGGCGATGTTTATTAGATAAAATAGGTTGGTTCCTTAGTGACCTTTTTCTTTAGGTTCCTGTCCCTATGGGTTATTATCTGCGGGAGCTCTCCAACCATACCGATGGAATCGTCCTTTATGGCGACCGCTCCCAGGACCCCTGGTTTTGAGATTATATAATTGAGGCTCTTCTCAAGGTCCTGCTTATCTTTGATCAGATTCGCCAGTTTGGTCGCCCCGCAGTCGGCGATAGCAGAGTCTCTTGAGAAGACGATTGCGAGATCGCATCTGCCGAAGCTCAATGAATGGCCCATAAGGCTCGACGAGGAACAGATGGAGATGGGCGTATCCTCTTTCTTTAAGACGAAGGCGAGGTTATCGAACCTCGTGTTTGAAAAGAGGCCGATGATAATCTCATCTTCGGTGATAGCGTAGATATCACCCCCGTTCTCGACGATCGCTGATTTAGCGCCAGCCTCCGCCATCTTCCTCGCGGAGAACTCGGCGATTATACCCGCTACTGCCGCCATAGGTCCTACCTTAAATATCTTGGAAGCGTGACACATCCTCTTTATTATTTCTGGAGCCTTCCTTTTTGGCGAGAGGGGTTTTAGCGATTCCTTGAATTTGGGGTTTTCCTCGATATAGCGTTCGATCTCCCTTCTCCTCCTAATTATTTCATTAATTGCCTGGTTAAAATAGCCTTCGTCATTGGCTAATATCTTGGCTCTGGTCTCCCCGATCTTTTTTTCGATAAATTTTAATTTCATTTTCATAAAGTCTCTTTGATTTTTAAGCTGCAGCCCGTGAGAAGTCTACCATAGCTATTTATTGAGGGCAACTGCTCATTTTTGTCATTTTGGCAAGCACCCCGAGTTAAGGTATGCTTTCTGATGGAGGGCACTGAAATCCGCTTTTCTTCTTGTAAAAAATGGAAAATAGCCCTTGACAAAAAGTGAGAGTGTATTAAAAATAAATAAATGGCAGGAGGAGAGGTGAGCTATTATAATTATAGGTGATAATTTGACGCGGTTTCCCTCCTGCTATGAAATAGTGCTCAAATTTGTCTTGACTTAATGGAATTTATTTGGTATAAGAAAATTTTGCACTGCTGGCGTAGCTCAGTGGTAGAGCAGCTGATTTGTAATCAGCGGGTCGGGGGTTCAAATCCTCTCGCCAGCTCCAAGTTGGTTTTTTGACAAGGTGGGGAGGTTCCCGAGCGGCCAAAGGGGGCAGACTGTAAATCTGCTGGCTTATGCCTTCGGAGGTTCGAATCCTCCCCTCCCCACCATAATCCGGAGCGGGAGTAGCTCAGTGGCTAGAGCATCAGCCTTCCAAGCTGAGAGTCGCGGGTTCGAATCCCGTTTCCCGCTCCAGCACTTATCGGGTGAATGAATGGTGAGCCCACGTGGCTCAGTGGTAGAGCGCTTCCTTGGTAAGGAAGAGGTCACCGGTTCAACTCCGGTCGTGGGCTCCATTTTCTTGTTTAATTTATAAGGAGGGTTTAATGGCGAAGGAGAGATTTGAGCGGACGAAGCCGCATGTGAACATAGGGACGATAGGTC
>JAGGZT010000027.1 GCA_021161905.1 Acidobacteriota bacterium
CATCTCAGCAGGGGGGAACTCCCCCCCGCACCCCCCGAAGGTAAATCACCGGTCTCATCCGTTTCCCCCCCTCCTGCTATCTCCCCTCTTCTCTCACTGGTTGTCTTTTTATCCGGAGCGGTATCCTTGTCCTACGAGGTATTCTGGACCCGTCTTTTGGTCCTCCATTTAGGAAGCTCTGTTTACGCCTACGCCTTAATGCTCGGCATTTTCCTTATTGGGTTAAGTCTTGGGAGTTTGATTGCGGGGAGGATCAGCGATAGAGCAAAACAACTACCGCTCATCCTTTCTTTTTTGGAATTTCTCCTCGCTTATTATCTCATCATCCAGATAAAGCAGTTTTCTCATCTTTCCTCACTTCTCGGTGATCTCGGCGAGTTTTTTGGGGCACCGAGCTACGGAAAGCAGATATTGATCTCCGCCCTTGGAGTGGGACAGATACTCATCATCCCCACCGTCCTCATTGGGATGGTCTTCCCCATCGTGGTAAAGCTGGGGACAAGGAAATGGAGAAAGGTGGGAAGCAGTGTAGGCATCCTTTATGCCTGGGATACCCTTGGTTGTATCCTCGGCTCTCTTGCCGCCGGGTTCATCCTCATCCCGAGGATGGGAGTGGATCGGGGAATGCTCATCTCCGCCTCGGTGAACCTTTTTCTCGGTTTTCTCCTTCTCCTCGTTTTCGGGAGGAAAAGGTTCATCTCCTTTCTTGTCTCAGCGGGTATAATCATCCTCTTCTTCCTTTCCCACTTTCTTTTCATTAAGCCGAATGAAACGGTCATCTCCGCGGGCATATTCAGCAGCGAGAGGGGGAAAACGCTTCTCTCCTTTACCGAGGACGCCTACGCCACGGTTAGCGTGGAGAGGGTGGAGGATGTAAGGGGGAAATGGCTCTCTCTAAGTGTAAACGGGATAAATGTAGCCGGCACATCGCCCGATCTGGTAAGCATCCAGAAGATGCAGGGGCATTTACCCCTGCTCCTCACCCGATCACCCAAACGGATACTTCATATCGGCTTTGGGAGCGGGGGTACTGCCTATTCGGTATCGACCCATGATGTATCCCGGATAGATATCGCCGAGATAAGCCCTGGGGTGGTAAGGGCAGCGAACACCTATTTTAAGGGGGTAAACCACGGAGTCCTTGCCGATAAAAGGGTCCACCTCACCTATATCGACGGAAGGAACCTGGTGCTCGCCACAAAGGAGAAATACGATGTGATCCTTTCCGACTCCATCCATCCACGCTATGCGGGAAACGGCAACCTTTACACTCGGGATTACTACCTTCTCTGTCGGGCGAAGTTAAAAGAACACGGGGTTATCTCCCAGTGGCTTCCCCTCTACAGCCTGAGGGAAGAGGATTTCAAAATGATCCTCCGCTCCTTTGTATCCGTCTTCCCCCATACCACCGTATGGTATATAAACAACACGATAAACCCGTTTACCATCGTCATTGGGAGGATGGATGAGGGGAAGATCGATTTCAACCTCCTCAATCGGGCGTTTTCCGAGAGGAAGGTGAAAGAGGACCTCGCTCGAATCGGGATAGTAAACCCCTATCAAATACTCGACTTCTTCATAATGGGGGAAAAAGAGGTGAAGGATTATGTGAGGGATGCACCATACCACACCGATGACAAACCATTAGTGGAGTATTTGGCAAGCAGGGTGATAAACAGGAATCTAAGCTGGTACCTCAATTTCAAAAGCATCGTGGAGCATCGTCACTCCATCATCCCTCATCTTACCGGTCTCCCAAAAGAGATAAAAGAAAGGGAGAACATCCTGGCGAAGATTAGAAGATACGAAGAAGCAACAACCTACAACCTCAAGGGACAACTATACTTTCTTAAGGGAGACTATCCGCAGGCGATGGCGGAATGGGAAAAGGTGAGGACGGTCAACCCCGAGGATCTGAACCCCATCGAGTACTTCTACCTCGGGATAATAAGAAAACGATGAGGATAAAAAAGATAACGATAAAGAAAGGGGATCATCCCTTTATCCCGCTCAAAACAAGGGATTTATTGATCAAGAAGCCATCTCGGGGAAGACTGTTGAACCATATTCCCACTTATGCTAAAATATTCAATGATTTAGGAAGCAAGAGCTTTAACTACGAAAAGTAGATCACCTTTATGATCAAGGGGATAAAGGAGCTTTTCCGTTATCGGGAGTTGCTCATAAGCCTTGTTATCCGAGACCTCAAGGTTAAGTATAAAAACTCGGTACTGGGCTATCTCTGGTCGCTTCTCGATCCCCTTCTCACCGTTCTTCTCTTCGTAGTTATCTTCTCGATAATCGTCCGGATCAAGGTGGAAAACTACCCCCTTTTTCTCATAAGCGCTGTCCTTCCCTGGGGTTTTCTTCAGGGATCGTTGAACGGAGCGGTCATTTCCATCTCAGGGAATGCCAATCTGGTTAAGAAGGTCTATCTCCCTCGGGAGATATTTCCCTTTTCCGCCCTTCTTGCCAATCTGGTAAACTTCCTCCTGAGCCTGGTGGTGTTTATACCTCTCATCTTCATCTTCGGAGTGAAGGTGAGCTTCTCCCTCCTCGCCCTCCCTCTCATCATCCTGCTCGAGCTCATCCTTATCGGTGGCATCGCCCTTCTCGCCGCCTCCCTCAATGTGTTCTTCAACGATGTCGGCTTCATCCTGAAGTTCGTGCTCAACCTCTGGTTCTACCTGAGCCCGGTCTTCTACCCTGTTTCCTTCGTACCGGAGCGCTTTCGGGAGCTATATCTCCTCAATCCGATGGCAGTTATCCTCTCCCTCTATCGCTTTGCCATATTAAGGATGCCTCCTCCCGGAGCAAGGGAGATAGTCATCTCCTCGGCAATATCGCTCAGCTTGTTTGTGGTAGGTTATCTCATCTTCAAGCGTACGGAAAACGAGATGGTAAAGAGGCTATGACGATGCCCATCATCGAGGTGGAAAATTTAGGAGTGAAATTTCGCCTCTTTCACGAGCGGGCGAAAACGCTCAAGGAATTCTTCGTGAGCTTCCTCAAAAGGAGCCATTATTACGAGGACTTCTGGGCGCTTTCCGGGGTGAGCTTCGAGGTGGCAAAGGGAGAGGCATTAGGGATAATCGGGGAAAATGGAGCAGGAAAATCAACCCTGTTGCGGGTGCTCGCCGGCATCTATCTCCCCGATGAGGGAAGGGTGGTGACGAAAGGAAGCATCTCCCCCCTCATCGAGCTTGCCGCTGGCTTCCATGAGGACCTCACCGGGAGGGAGAACATCTATCTTAACGGAGCACTCCTTGGGCTCAAGCGAAGGGAGATAGAGAGGAAGATCGAGGAAATAGTTGATTTCGCCGAACTCGGTGGTTTCATCGACACCCAGGTGAAGAAGTATTCTACGGGGATGCTCCTTCGACTTGCTTTTTCCACCTCCATCTTCGTTGAGCCGGACATACTTCTGGTCGACGAGGTGTTAGCGGTGGGTGATGCCTATTTTCAGGAGAAGTGCTATCAGAAGGCACTGGAATTTAAAGGAAATGGAGGAACGATCCTCTTCGTCTCCCACGATATGAATGCGGTGAGGAGGATATGTGATCGGGTAATCCTCCTTCGTCGAGGTCGGATAGCGGCAGTAGGGGGGGTGGATGAGAGCATCAATGCCTATCTCAAAACAGTGGGGAGCAGAGAGGGAATCGGCACCCTCCGTACCTCAAAGATCGAAGTGGTGGTGAACAACGGGAAGCTGTTCCTGTTTGCCAGGGGAAAGGAGCTCACCTCTCGCTATGGGGGGCATTCCCTCTTCCGGGTGGGTTCAGCCTGGTTCAGCTCGGTCAATGGAAAGTGGAAGGTGGAGAGAAATACCCCGGACGAGATCCTCGCCCGGGGGTGGTTCGACGGGGTACCAACCATTACCTTCTGGAGGATAAAGCTCTCCGGGGAGAAGAGCCTTCGCTTCCAGGTATATCTCACCCCGGGAGCGGAAGTCTCGGAATCACACATCGATATCCTGCTCGATCCAAGCTATACCAAATGGAAAAGCGAGAAAAAAGGAGGAAAGATACCGGAAATAACCGAGGAAGCCAAGGACTGGAGCGTGGTTCACGATTCAGAAGGTGAGGATGAACGATCCTTCACCTTGAGCAGTGAAGGTGATAAACTGCCTCCGATAACCCTCAAATACGAGAGGGCGATGCCCGATCTTCCCCGCATCCTGAATACCGACTATCAACTTTCTTCTCGCTCCCTCCATTCCCTTCTCGTAAACCCGGTGGATAAAGGTATCCCTAAAGAGGATAAGGTAATGATATTCGACGGTGAGATCGTAATTGGAGGTGAGTAGTTTCTATGCTCAACTGGCTGATCAAGTATCCCTTTATAAAGAAACCACTAAAGCTCATCCTCGGTGGTGCCGGTTTCGGCATCACCCTCCTTCTTGTGATCTTTGATGCCATAAAAGGATTTTTCTTCCCCCGGGTATTCGACAATGAAAGCGATGAGCTGTCCTACCTCTTCTTCACCCATGTCCCCTGGGAGCACATCTGGCAAAGAAACCACCATACTGTTTACCGTCTCTCAAAAAAACACAGGGTCATATACTTCCAGCCGATACCGATATTCGAGTTCTTCCGAAGCCCGATCCACTACCTAAAGCGAAGGATAATCTTCTTCAACGAGAATCTCATCCTCTACCACCCGCTCATCGCGGTTTATGAGAATAAAGTTCCCTTCGGAAGATGGCTTAATGAGAGGCGGATCCTCGGGGCGTTAAGAAACATCGCCCGTCGTTTTCACTTCCCCAAGCCGGTTCTCTGGTTCTACTTTCCCCAGCTGGTAAGACTGGCGGATAAGTTCGATAAAAGGCTAATCGTATATGATATCCAGGATGAATACGCCGGTTTTACCTGGGCGAGCCCCGACATTTCGGAGCGGGAGAAGGAGCTCCTCAGGAAAGCCGATCTCGTCTTCACCGGCACCTTAGCCCTTTACCGAAAGAAAAAGCCCTTTGTACCCCACAACGAAGTCTACTTCTTTCCCTGTGGGGCGGAATTCGACCATTTCGCAAAGGCGAAAGAAAACCTCCCCCGCCCTGAAGATCTCACCGGGATAAAATCCCCTATCCTCGGCTACTTCGGCTCCATCGAGGAGCGGATAGACTTCGAGCTCCTCGAATACATCGCCGATAAAAGGCGTGATATAAACATCGTGATGGTTGGTCCCTACTGGCGGGTGCCGGAATCCACCCTGAACAAGGAAAACATCCACTTCCTGGGCAAAAAGGAGTATAAAGACCTTCCTGCCTACCTCCGCTACTTCGACATCCCCATTATGCCCTTTGCCCTGAATGAACTTACCCTCCATATCAACCCGACCAAGTTGCTCGAGTATTTCGCTGCCGAGAAACCGGTCATCTCCACCGCCATCCCCGATGTGGTGGAGCTCTATTCCGATTACCTCTATATTGCCAGGGATAAAAAGGAGTTTCTTTCTCTCGTCGAAAAAATACTCGATAAGGGAGGAGATGACCGGGTGAAGCGAGCGCTCGAACTCGCGAAAAGAAACTCCTGGGAGGGGATGGTCGCCGGAATGGAGGGACACATAAAGAGGCTGATTCGGGAAAAGGAGGGGATAAAAGGGATGAGAGAGACCGCCCTTTCCCTCCTCAAGGAAAAGCTAAAGGAGACTAAGGACGAGGCTCTCCTTAAAGAGGCGGAGGCGAAGGTCGAATGCTGGCTAAATGCCTGGGAGCGGGAGGCAAGGGAATTGAGCTTGCTCCTTTCCGAGGAGATAGGAGAAAGAGGGAGAAGAGAGGTCTATAACTGGGTCAGGGGGTATCTCGGGGAACAGGCGCCCGAATGGAATTTGGAAAAACCTGTTCCTCTTTCCGAGAGACAAGCGGAGCTATTCAATAAGCTGGTCTCCTCCCGCTGGGAAAGAAGCCTTCCCTACTTCAGGAATAAACTGCTCGAGTACATCTTCGTCTCAAGTTATGAATTCCTGAAACCAGATGAACTAAAGTTAACCTTAAGGGAAAAAGGAAATTTATCTCTATTAAAAGATGCCCTTATTGAATACCAGAGGAGGCTATCCCGGGTGGCGCTTGCCCGGGATAGGGAATTCATCTTCGGGGAAAGCCATAACTTCTTAAGCCTCTTTACCGGGAATGAGCCAGGGAGGAAGGAGGGGGAGGAAGGATCTTCCAACAAAGAGGACACCTCGCCTCCTCAGAGGGGGGATGAACCAAGCAAAGGATCTCTCGGAAGGATGTTCGATCTCATCTATCACCCCCGTTCCCCCTATCTGATAAAACGAACCCTCCTTCCCTTGGCACTGCTTCGGGAACTTCGCAATTACCTTGCCCGACGAATAGGCTCCTCCCCCCTTCTTTCCGGGGAACGGCTCCCTCTTCCCCTTCTTTCAGGGAGGCTGAGGAGCCTGAGATATCTTCCCGCACTTTCTCCCGCTAAAGCGATCGAGCTTTTCATCCGAATGGAGCTCATTCTCCATTCCTACGAGCTTCTCATCTTAATCGAAAAGAGGGAAAAGGTAAGCACCGAAAAGGAAAGAAACCTCCTAAAAAAAGCGGGTAATTGGAGTAGGGAGAAGCTTATAGATTTCATAACCGAGGTGGACAAGGATCTTCGTCTCCTCCGCCATATCCGAACGAATGAAGAGCGGATCGGGGAAGGGGTGGCGAGCAAGGTTTTATGGGAACATTTAACCCGTTACCGCTTTTTAAACCGGTTCTTCACCGGAAAGGAGACCGTGCTTGACGCTGGCTGTGGCGCCGGGCTCGGGGTGGAGATAATATCGGAAAAGGTGAAGAGGGTATTTGCTCTCGACCGTGCCTACCCATCGTTCATCGAGAAAAAGGATGAGAAGATCAACTTCATCGGGGGAGATCTCTTCCACCTTCCCTTTAAGGAGAAAATCTTCGATGCCATCATCCTCCTCGAGGTGATCGAACATCTCTCAAAGCCGGAAAAGGTTATGGAAGAGCTTCTACCCCTGCTCAAGGACGATGGCTTTCTTGCTATATCCACCCCGAACCGCGAATTCTACTCTCCGGGCCTCCCCCTCCCCTGGAACCCGTTCCATCACCGAGAGTACAACCATAATGAACTGACCGAATTCCTCTCTCTCTACTTCAGGGAGATAGATGTCTACGGCGAGCACTTAGCGCCCCAGGTGGATAAAGGGATTCCTGATCCCTTTTCCTTTATAATAGGGAAGTACGACCACTCTGATTTCCCCATCATTGGGGAAGAGCTTGAAAGCGCTATGAGCTTCATCATAATCTGCCGGGGGAAAAAGAGAGGATGATGAAAAAGGAAGAAAGGATCGTGATAATCGGTGCCGGTCCCTGCGGCCTTGGAGCGGGCTGGCGCCTATCCGAGCTGGGACACGATAACTGGATCATACTGGAAAAGGAACAATATGTGGGCGGTCTTTCCGCCAGCTTCACCGATGAGAAGGGGTTCACCTACGATATCGGGGGGCATGTGATGTTCTCCCATTATCCTTACTTCGATCGGGTGGTGGAAGAGGCGCTCAGAGGCGACTACCTCGAGCATCAGCGAGAAAGCTGGATCTGGCTCACCGATCGGTTCATCCCCTATCCCTTCCAGAACAACATCCGCTACCTGCCCAAGAGGAAGGTTATCGAGTGCTTAGTGGGGCTCGCTGAATGTTGGGGAGAAAAAAGGGAATCGAGAAATTTTCACGAATGGATACTGAACACCTTCGGCAAGGGGATCGCCCGCTATTTTATGCTCCCCTACAACAGAAAGAACTGGGGATTCCCTCTTACCAAGATGGACCATCACTGGATTGCCGAGCGGGTGAGCGTGGTCGATTTCAAACGGGTGCTTACCAATGTCCTCTATCAACGGGATGATGTTTCCTGGGGACCGAACGCCACCTTCAAGTTTCCCCTCTTTGGGGGGACCGGTGGTCTCTTCTCCCGCATTGCCGATTTCTTCCGGGACAGGATAAGGCTCGGGGAGAAGGTTGTGGGAGTGGATCTAAAGGAGAAAAAAATCTACCTGGAAAATGGAAAAGGTGAGCCCTACGATTTTTTGATCTCCACTATGCCCTTGGACCGTTTGGCGGAGATAGGAACCCCCATTCCCAACGAGGTGAAAAAAGCGGGGAGGATGCTCTCCTTCAATGGGGGGCTTATCGTCGGGGTCGCCTTCAGTAGGCCCACGGATAGCACCAAGTGCTGGATGTATTTTCCGGAAAAAACAAGCCCCTTCTACCGGGTGACCTACCTCTCCAACTATTCGCCAAAAATAGTGCCCGACATAAAAAGGTACTTCCTTCTCCTCGCCGAAACCACCTATTCTCGCTACCGCCGGATCCCAAAGGAGAAGATAGTGGAGCTAACGCTTGAGGGTTTCCTCAATACCAAACTGATAAAAAAGGAGGACCTGAAGAGGATCGCTGCCACCTACACCATAGAGATAGACCACTCTTACCCCATCCCCACCTTGAAACGAAACGAGGCGCTCAGGGTGCTCCATCCATTCTTCGAAGCACATAATGTCCTTTCCCGGGGGCGGTTTGGTGGCTATCTCTATGAAATAGGAAATATGGATCACTCATTTATGCAGGGCAAAGAGGCAGTGGACAGGATCCTTTTGGGGAAAGAGGAAACGGTGTGGCGTCTGCCGGGAGCCTAACCAAATAAAGGGTTTTAAATGGGGAAGAAGGTTTTGAAGCTCATCCTTACCGCACTTCTTATCCTTCCCATTACCCTTATACTCCTGGTGGTGGCGACGATACTCCGACTCCTCGAAGCGATCGCTCCTTCCCCTCCTCGGGGGAAAGATCACTCGCCCCCAAGGGAGATAGTCTTCGTCACCTATGCCCCCTTCCGTGGTCTCTTTGATCGGCATCTCCAGATAGCAACCAAACTCTCCCGAACCCATCCCGTCCTTTACTGCGATCTCATATCCATATCCACCCTCATCCTCTCTCCGGGACTGATCCGGGAGCTCGGCTTTGCCCGCGTTGCTCCCCGGCTATTCCGCTTCGCCGCTTTAATCCTTCCCTTGGACGGGAGATCTGCCCCGTTTACCTTCATCAACCGATTCATTCTCATTTCCTATCTCAAAGCGGCGATAAGACGGGCGGGCTTCTCCCATTTCGCCCTCTTCCTCTGGGAGCCGAACAGGGAGTACCTCGTGGGAAGGCTTGGGGAATCGCTCGTCATCTACGACATCATCGACGAATACTCCGAATTTTTGGGCTCAGCGAGGAAGATCCTTTCCGCCGAGGAGAGGCTATTCCCGAAAACAGACCTCATCATAACCGGCACCTATTCCCTTTTTCTCTCACGAAGAGAAAAACACAAAAACATCCACTTCATCCCCTGTGGAGTGGACTATGAGCTCTTCTCCTCTTCCCCCTCCTTCACCCCAGAGGAACTGACTACCCTCCCCCACCCCGTCATCGGCTATTACGGGATGCTCGACGCTCGGCTTGACATCGACCTCCTCCGTTTCCTCGGCGAGAAGTATCCAGATTGGAGCTTCGTCCTCATAGGTCCCTTAGGAACCGATCTCTCAGCCCTTATGAACTTGAGGAATTTTCACTTTCTTGGGAAACGAAGCTACCGCTCGCTTCCAAGCTATATCGCCCTCTTCGATGTAGTGATTATACCTTACCGCCTTAATCGGTACACGGAACATATAAACCCCAACAAGATGCTCGAGATATTAGCAGCGGGAAAGCCGGTGGTAACTACCGACCTTCCCGATATAAGGAGGTTTTACTCCGATATCGCCTTCGTATCTCAGGATTATCATCAATTTGCCGATAATATTAAACGAGCCCTCTCGGACAAAAAAGAGGTGGAGGAGAGGATCGCTCGGGGGAAGAAAATGGCAAGGGAGAACTCCTGGGATGAGGTAGCGGAAAAGATAAAAGAACTCGTAAAAAACACCTATCTTGATAAAATAGGAAGCAAAAGTAGGGGGAAATAAGTATGGTTTCCCGCTAAAACCCAGGAGGGAACAGGGGGAAAAGATGAAGGTTTCAGTGGTTATGGTTACCTTAAACGCCTCCTCTTTTATAAGGGACGCTCTCGATTCCCTTAGGGGGCAGAGCTTCCGTAATTTCGAGATCATCATCGTGGACAACGGCTCCACCGACGGCACGATCGAGCTATTGGAGAAGGAATATCCTGAAGCGAAACTGATAAAAAACAAGGAGAACCTGGGTTTCCCTCAGGCGAACAACCAGGGAATTACCCTCGCCAAGGGGGAATACATCCTCACCCTAAACCCCGATGTAATCCTCACCCCGAGCTTCCTCGCCGAGATGGTGAAGAAAGCCGATGAGGCGGGAGGAGAATATGGTATGTTTGCCGGAAAGATGCTCCGCTTTGATGGGAAGACGATAGATTCCCTCGGGCTCATTCTCTCCCGCGCTCGGCGGTTCTACGATAGAGGAGGTGGCGAGAGGGACATCGGGCAATATGATGAGCCAGCTGAGGTGTTCGGGGTCTGTGCCGGAGCGGCACTTTATCGACGGCGGATGCTTGAGGAGATAAAATACGACGGAGAATACTTTGACCCGAGCTTCTTCTTCCTCGCTGAGGACTTCGACATATCCTGGCGAGCTCAACTTGCCGGCTACCGGGCGCTCTACATCCCCCAGGCGATCTGTTACCATATGCGGGGAACATCCAAAGCAGAAAGACAATATTTCTCCTTCAAGAACCGCTATCTCCTTATGATTAAAAACGATTCGTTTAAAAACATCCTCCTCCACTCTCCCTACATCATCCCCTACGATATAGCCCGTTTTTTCTTTCTCCTGGTAACCAATCGACTTCTATTCAAGGCGCTCTCCGAAATAAAGAAGCTCCTTCCTGAACTTAAGGAAAAACGGAGATTTATAAAGCAAAGAACGAAGGTAAGCGAAGGCTATATCCGGAGCTGGCTGGGAAGAAAGGAGATACCCTTCAGGAATGGAAGGTAAGAAGGTGTCGGTCATCGTTTGCTCCTTCAACTCAGAGAAGTTCATTGGAAGATGTTTAGCCTCGGTAGGGGAACAATCTCATAAGGAGATAGAGCTTATCGTGGTAGATAACGGCTCGAGCGATCGCTCCCGAGAGATAGTGAGAAGGGAGTTTCCCGAGGCGAAATTGATAGAGAACAGGGAAAACAAAGGGTTTGCCAGGGCGAATAACCAGGGGATTGAACTTGCGAGCGGTGATTTCTTCCTCTTTCTCAACGCGGATGCCTTCCTCGACAAGGATTATCTCCTAAACGCCCTAAAACCGTTCTCGCTCGATCCAAACATCGGGATGGTCTCGGGAAAGATCCTCCGCTTCGACGGAGAAACGATAGACTCAACTGGAGAATTCGTGGGAAGAAGCAGGAAGGTGGTGGAGCGGGGCTATGGGAAAAGGGACGAGGGCTCTTACGATGAACCTGGCTATATATTCTCCGTTTGCGGCGCCTGCGCCCTCTACCGGCGGGAGGTACTGGAACGGGTAAAGGTCTTTGGTGAGGTGTTCGATGAGGACTTCTTCTCATTCTTTGAGGATCTCGATCTCGGCTGGCGAGCAAACCTTTTCGGTTTCCGCGGCTATTACACCCCGGATGCCATCTGCTACCACTTCCGGGGGGGCGAGGTGAGGGAAAGATCGTTCCTCGGAAGGCGCTCCCTCCTTATGGGGCGGGAGAGCGAGCTTAAATATCACATCGTGAAGAACCGTTGGCTCACCATCATCAAGAACGATCGCCTGATCGACTTCTTACGCGACCTTCCCTTCATCCTGATAAGGGATGTGGCTATCTTTTTCGCTCTTCTTGTCTTTGATCCCAAGGTCCTCTTGAGATTGATAAAAGAGGGATTTCCCTTGATAAAAACCGCCTTCAAGAAGCGGAAAAGGATAAAGGAAATAGTGGGGAGAAACCCCGGGCTGAGAAGGCTCGGCGGATATCCTCCGAAAAAG
>JAGGZT010000028.1 GCA_021161905.1 Acidobacteriota bacterium
GGAAAAGCCGTCTGGAACCTGAAAACCGGAGATTTCAGTGTCTATCAGTTTAAGATCACTGAGATCGAATACAACACACCGTTAATTTATCAAAGGTTTTGATGTGGACTTCACATAAAGAGCGTATCTGACCACAGTATCTTGCACCTTACACCCAAATTTCACTTCGGGGAGTTCCAGATACGCCAATTATTTATAGCAGCATTACCACGCTTTTTAACTTTCACTCACTAAGAGCACTACTGCCTGGCTCGCTATCGCTTTCCCCTCACCGATATCACCTATCCTCTCATTGGTGGTTGCTTTGATGTTTATCCTCTCCTCCTCAACCTTGAGCACAGAGGCTAACTTCTTCCTCATCTCGCCAATGTAAGGGGAAAGTTTAGGCGCCTCGGCGATGATCACCGAATCGACATTCACCACCCGGAAACGGGAAGAAGAAAGAAGCTCCTCCACCTTGGAGAGAAGAATGAGGCTTGAGATATCCTTATAAGTGGGATCGGAATCGGGAAAGTGTTCCCCAATATCCCCCAACCCCAATGCGCCGATTATGGCGTCCATTATTGCATGGATGAGGACATCGGCATCGGAATGCCCGAAAAGCCCCTTCTCAAAAGCTATCTCCACCCCTCCCAAAATGAGCTTCCTTCCAGGAACGAGGGGATGAATATCGTAACCTATTCCTACCCTGAACTCGCTCATACCCCCTCCTTGAGTAGAAGTTCAACCATCTTCAGATCCTCGGGGGTAGTAACCTTTATATTGAGGTAACTACCGGGAACGATAGCAACCCTCCCCCCCATCACCTCAACGAGTGAGGCGTCATCGGTAGCGGAAATGCCCTCTTTATCCGCCCTCTTATAGGCTTCTTTTATGATCTGGTAGCGAAACGCCTGAGGGGTTTGCGCTCTTGCCAACCTCGTTCGATCAACCGTGCGAAGGATGTATCCCCCTTCCACCTCCTTCATCGTATCCAGCGGAGGGATGGCGGCAATAGCTGATCCCACCTCTCTCGCCCTTCCCACCACCTGGCTGATGAGGGAGGGAGAAACGAGGGGTCTCGCTCCATCGTGGATTACCACCAGTTCCGTATCCGGAGGAAGAGCAGAAAGACCTACCCTCACCGAATCCATCCTCTCCTTCCCTCCGGGGAGGACCTTCCTCACCTTCTTAAGCTTGAACGAGGGAAAAAGATCCCGGCATCGTTCGAGATAGTCTTGATGAACGAGCACGATCAACTCATCCACATCAGGGCATTTCTCAAACCTAAGGAGGGTATGAACGATAAGGGGCACTCCCGCCACCTCGAGAAAGGCTTTGGGGATCCCCTTACCTAAGCGGATTCCCTTCCCTGCTGCCGGGATAATAGCGATCACCTTGCCCATCTTTTCGAAAACAATTTATAACTTTAACTCAGCTGAAGTCAAGGAAATAAAAATCGCTCCCTTCCGGGCGAGCTACCCAAAAGGGAGCATAAAGCAGAGCAAGAGTAATGAGCCACTACTGCCTTGGCGGTATATTCCTCCTCATCTGAGGATTCCTCATATTGCGACGCTTGCTAAAGGAACGCCTGACCATCTGTCCCAATCTCTTTTCGAATTCGCTCTTGAAGAGAAGGAGCTTGGCTTGCTGTTCCAGGGTGAGCACCTTGGAAAGCTCGGCTTGTTCCCTCCGGGAGAGGTTTATGAACGCATCGTTCAGCCGGTTTACTTTATCCACCAACTTGGCAAGGGTCTTAGGATCGGTTTTTTCGGCACGGAGTGCCTCTCTCAGCTTAAGGAGCGTCTCCCTCTTCTGCTTGATCAGGTTCTCACGCTCGTTGTCGTACCTGTTTAAGATGGGGAAGAACCGGGCAGCGGTCTTCTCATCGAGGTTTAAAAACTCGGTGAGCCGCCACATCCTGAGCATCCGCATCCTCTCTCTGAGCTCGCTCCTTCTCGCCATCATCTGCTTCGGTTGGGCGTAGGTAAAGACCGCCCCCGCCATCAAAGCCCCGATCACAAATAGGGAGCTAAGTAAAATAACCCTCTTTCTCATTTTCCTTCCTCCATTTTGGGAAATAAATCTTTAGCTAAGGCATCAGCGGTTTCGTTCACCAGCTTCTCATAATCGCTTTCCGATAAACCGGCAAGGGCAACCACCACCTGGGGACCGGAAACCGCTGATATTTCTTCAAGGTAGAACTGGTAGAGTTCGGCTTCACCATCAGCCAATTCGTTATCTATCTCGGTAAGGAGGGTATCCTCATCAACCAGAGAGATAACATCTTCAAGAGGAACGGTGATATCGGTCAGCTGAATGAAATCCCCCACCTCCTCTACCTTGGGTTGGGGATGAGGAGAAGTGAGCCAGAGAAAGCCGATGATGAAGAAGATGGCAACAAGGGAGGCTACTGCAGCAAACCGGGGAACACGGGCAAGAAGGGAAACCCGCTCCTCCTTCCTCATCCTATCCCAAAGGGATGCCATAAACTGCTCCTCCGAATAGGGAAAGGGAGGTGGAGATGGCTTCTTGGAGAGAAGAGTACGAATCTCCTTAAGAGAGGAAAGCTCCTTCCGGCATCTCTCACATCCCTCTAAATGGTTCTCCACCCTCTTCCTCTCTTGCTCGGAAAGCTCTCCCTCGAGATAGGAGGCAAGTTTTTTACGGAAGAAGATGCAACGAAACATCTCTCACCTCTTTTTAATGATCTTCTTAAGGTTTACCAGGGCAAAGTGATAATTTGCCCGGGCAGTAGCCGCCGAAGAGCCCATAACCTCGGCTATCTCGGCAAAATCCATACCTTCCCATACCCGAAGTACCAGGGATATCCGCTGCTTCTCGGGAAGCCTCTCAACCGCGGAAAGGAGCGCCTTTTTCCTTTCGCCAGCAAGGGTGCTTTTTTCCGGGTTATCGAGAGCAGGAAGCTTCGGGGAAAGGGGAACCCACTTCCTCCCTTTTTTCGCTCGAAAGTGGTTCTTCGCCTCGTTCACCGCAATCCGGTAGAGCCAGCTTTTAAAGCTCCCTTCTCCTCTTAGGTTGGAAAGCTTCTGCCACATCTTAACGAATACCTCCTGGGTTAAATCTGCTGCCTCCATATAATCAGCTACCAAACGGTAGAGGAGATGGTAGATCGGCTTGCGATATCTTCTCACCAACTCCTCGAAGGCGCTCTCATCACCATTCTTAGCACCGGCAATCAGCTTCTTCTCATCCACCGAGCTACCTCACCTATATAGACACGAATTATCCCTCAAATGTTAAAAAAGGAAATTTAATCATCCTTATATATGGAGAGGAGATGGGAGGCGAGTTCCCTTATATCCCTTCTCAGTTCCTCGGGCTCCAGAACCTCGGCATCCTTGCCGAAGCCGAGGATCCAACGCATTATCTCGGTCGTCCCCTTGACATTGACCGTATAGACGATGTCTCCTCCAGGGAGCTCCTCGATCCTTTCGGTGGGATGATGACGGCTTTCCCTGAAGATGGGGGCTATCCTTTTGGAAAAACGGATCTTCACCAGGCAAGGTTTTCCCTGGTAAAGCTCCCAGGACGAGGAGAAATAATCCTCAACGGAGAAATCCCGCGGGTAGAGGAAGCGCTCCTCCGTCTCCACCAAATCGGAGATCCGCTCCAATCGAAAGAGGCGCACCTCCTTCCGCAGATGGCAATAACCCAGAAGGTACCAGCAATGACGGCGGAAGACAATCACATAGGGATCGATCTTCCTGAGGACCGGCTCCTCCCTCCCGATGGCTAAATAGCGGAAGATAACCCTCTTTCGTGAGGTTATCGCCCGCTCTAATCGAAAGAAGATGTCCCGTATCCTTTTTTCATCCTTTACATAAGCCTTAGGAAGATGGACTACCCCTGTTTTATCGGGGACATCCCCTCCTCCTAAAGCCCTTTCCAAGATTTTAGCGACCGCTGAGCGGAGCTTCTCCCCCCATACGGGGATGTTGGATCCCGATGAGGCAACCGCTTTGAGGGCGAGAACCTCGTCCAAGGAGAGTTTAAGTTCCATCGGGAAGCGGGATTTCTCTATCTGATATCCATTCTCGCCAAAGTAGATGGGGATGCCTATCTGCGAGAGCTCGCTTATATCGCGATAGATGGTGCGCTCGCTCACCCCACATTTTTCAGCCAGGGAAAGTGCATTGTGATGGGGAGAACCTCTTATTAATTCTATGATTTTAAAAAGACGGGCAGCTCGCGACATCACATCCTTATCAATTTAAGGGTTTTGCTTCTTTTTCCTGATAATAACAAAAAACGCCTCACCGATCAGCCAAAAAGTGAGGGCAAGGATGATGAGGGAGACTATAAGAGGTGCTTTCTCCCCTTTAGAGGCGAATCGAAAGAGCTGGTTGAACATCGCCCAGAGGGTGATCGCCATCATAAAAAGCATAGGAATAAGGACGGGGAGAGTGGGTTTTCCTCTTTTGACGAGAAAGACAAAAACGGTGAGAAGGGCTAATCCGGCAAGGAGTTGATTGGTGGTACCGAAGAGCTGCCATAAAATTAAGCCGGCAGGCTTCCCCCCCACCTTGAGCAGGGCAAAATAGGCGATGGATAAGACAGCGATGATCGAAGAGAGATAGCGGTTGGTGAGCGCCTTTACCCTGACCCCCCTTCCCAGCTCCTCCACGGTGTAGCGGAGGAGCCTCGTTGCGGAATCGAGGGTGGTGAGGGCAAAGGAAACCACCATCACCGCGAGCAGGGTGGAGATAAGGGAAGAGGGAAGACCAACCGAGGAAACAAGATGGCTTGCTCCACCGATGAACGCCTTCAACTTGGGAGCAAGGGCGTTTGCCTTGGCGAAGGAGGCATAATGGATCTGCCAATCAGTCCGGGAGAGCCCGGAAACACAGGAGACGATCACCAGCATCGCCAGCACCCCTTCGGTCAACATCCCGCCATAGCCGATGAACAAGGCATCCCTTTCCGAGGCGAGCTGTTTCGAGGTGGTCCCGGAAGCAACCAAGGAGTGAAAGCCGGATATCGCCCCACAGGCAACGGTGATGAAGAGAAGGGGAAGAAGGGAGGGAAGCTCACCCACCCGATTGATGGCTGGCGCGGATACCTCAGGACGAGCCACCAGAACACCGAGAAGAATAAGGATCAATCCAAGGTACAAGAGGAAGGAGTTCAAATAATCCCGTGGTTGGAGGAGAAGCCAAACCGGAAGGACAGAGGCGAGAAAGGCATAGCCGAGGAGGATGAAAACCCAGTTTCCCTTAGATATAAAGAGTATTGGATGGTTTACCCCGATAAAAAGGAAGAGGAAGGTGAGAAACAACCCAAGCAAGGTAGCGGGAAGTATCTTCACCCCTCGTCGGTAGATGAGGTACCCGATAAGGATGGCAATCCCCATCAGAGAGACGATGGGAACGATGGATTCAGGGTACATCCTTTCCCCATTCTCCCCCACGGTGAAGAGGATGGCGATGATATAGACGAAAACCCCCATCGCCAAGGATAGGAGGAAATAGATGATGAGAAGGAAGAGTATCCAGGCACGCTTGCCGATGAGCTCCCGACTGGCATCCCCGATAGAACGCCCCTGGTAGCGAAGGGATAGGGCAAGCGAGGAGAGATCGTGTACTCCTCCGATCAATATCGAGCCGAGAACCACCCACAAAAGAGCAGGAAGCCAACCCCAGATAACTGCGATAGCAGGACCCATTATCGGACCGAGGCCAGCTATTGAGGCGAAGTGATGTCCAAAAAGGACCTCCTTCGGCGCGGGAACATAATCGATACCGTCATTCACGAGGACAGCAGGGGTATTTCTCTCCGGGGTCAGAGAGAATACCCGGCGGGAAAGAAACCTTCCATAGGTAAAGTAAGCGATAACAAACGAAGCTAAGGTAATTAAAACGATGAAGACTGCGTTCATCTCACCTTGAGCTGAGGCTATTTAAGCCGATAATTGAAGGAAAAGAATAGGCTCATCCCTCCTAAGTTATCCTCCCCATAGTAATGGGAGACCCCACCTTCTCCAATCATATTGGGGAGATAGGTCCATCTACCCTCAACGGAGAAACTCATCCTGCTCCGCTTCAAAAACTCCAATCCGAAAAGGAGGAAGAAACTAACCTTGTTCATCTCAAACTTGGGGATGGATACCTTAGCCTGAGAGGTCTCCTGGTAACGGAAGAACCCCATCCCTCCCCCCACATAGGGGGAGAACTTCTCCTTCCGATATAACTGATATCCTCCACCAGCGGTAACCGCGAGTATCGAGGAAGTAAGCGGAATATCGGTCCTGAAGATCTTGCTTCCAGAGACGAAGACCCGACTTCCCGATTTTTTGAAATAGTCCACCCCTCCGGTGAGAAAAAGGCCATAGGGAAGGTCCACCTTTGCCCCTGCGCCGTAGATAAAGCCACCAGGGCTACCGGTCACTGCCCGGAAGCTTTCCTTGGCATAAAGAAGATAGGAATAACCCACCTTACCGGAAAGGGAAATACCCTTAATACCGGAAGAAAAGGCACAAGCAGAAACAGAAATAAGGAGTAATCCTCCTATTGCCAATACCTTTTTCACTTTTTCCCCCTATTTGTTTATTCCAAGACCAATAAGAAGGTTCTTCGCGTTCACCAAGCCGTAACCGTATTCCTTATCCTTGCCCGGATCGCCTAAATCGGTCGCCGTGTAGCGAAAGGCGTCATAGATTACAGCGGGATCATCGACCCCGTAAAGGGATATGAGAAGGGCAGCCAATCCTGCCACATGGGGGGCAGCTGCCGAGGTACCGGAAGCGAAATAGTAGGCAAACTTGGTGTAATTGGGCACGAGAAAGGACTGGGCTAATACCCCGTCGGGATAGCTATCGTTATTGGCATCAGCGGAGAGGTCCCCCCCTGGAGCAACCACATCAAGCCCCTCCCCCCGGTTGGAGTAGGGGGCGACCTCCCTGTTGTAATCGACCGCGCCAACAGCCAGCACTTCGGGATAGCGGGCAGGATAATCGACATCCTCGGGCGTTGGGGTTGCCTGGGCTTCATTCCCCGCGCTTGCCACCAGAACCACTCCATTCTGATAGGCGAAGCTGACCGCATCCTTCCCCGCCTGGGAATAATCAGGACCTCCCAAGCTCATATTTATCACCTTTGCCCCGTTTAGAACAGCGAACCTTACCGCTTCCGCTAAATCGGCAAAGGTTCCTTCTCCTGCCCAGTTGAGCACTCGAAGGGGCATAATGGAGGCGTTGAAGGCGATCCCTGCCACCCCCATCCCATTATTGGTCGTCTCCGCGATCACCCCGGTGACGAAGGTACCGTGCCCAAAGAAGCCCGCTCCTTCATCGTTTGGATGTTCGTCCCGATCGACGAAGTCATAGCCGGGGACAAAGTTGGTCCCGGAAAGGTCCGGTGCCTTAGCGAAACCATTATAATCCTCATAGGCGACCCCGGAATCGAGCACCGCCACAATTACACTTGGGTCAGCACCGAAGGAGAGGTCCCACCCTTCAGGAAGGTCTATTTGGGTAAAATGCCACTGGTAGTTGAAGTATGGATCGTTAGGGGTGAAATGAGCGTACACATAGTAATTTGGCTCGGCATAGACCACATCCGCCCTCTTCTTAAGGAGAGAAACCGCCTCCTCAACCTTCACTCCCCGAGCAAGCTTCACCCGTTCGAAATCGGCGTATTCCGAGACCCTCTCGATCTTCCCTCCAAGCAGGCGCACCACCCTCTGCACATCTTTAGCCCTTACCTCGGGAACAAATTTTACGATCACCTCACCAGGGACATACCTTCTTTCACCCCGATGAAGGATCATCCTCATACCATAAAGCTCTGCCTCCCTCCCTGGAAAAGCAGGAGGAGTAAAGCCAATTCCTTCTGTCATTCTGAAAAAGAGCCTTCCCCCCAAGGGTGGTCTGGGAGGAGCAATCCCGTCATCATTTACAGGCAGGAAGAAAAGGAGTGAAAAGACCAATATACCAAAAGAAGCGATCACCTCTCCCTTAAACCTCATCTAACGCCCCCTTTCATTAAAACTGATAGCCAAAGGTGAACCCCATACCGAGATCGCCCAATCCCTTCTGGTAAGAAAGGGAAAAATCGAACAACATCCCCCTCCCCCTGAGCCCTAAACCACCAGCAACGAGAAAACGGGACAGCAAGGGATCGTCCGAAGCGAAATTATAACTCGCCCCACCCCTCACCGCTATCGTTCTTCCTTTAAACCACTTCTCAGCGCCGAAGGAAAGCTCCCTCATCCTGGGACCCACATCCCC
>JAGGZT010000029.1 GCA_021161905.1 Acidobacteriota bacterium
CCCCCTCCTTCACCCTCATCAAACATTATCGAGGACGCCTCCCTTTCTATCATATTGATCTTTATCGTATCGATGATCCTGATGAAATATTCGAGCTCGGGATCTCGGAGCTCATTCGCCCGCCAAATGTAATCGCCATCGAATGGGCAGAAAAACTGGGCGTATTAACGCCCCTTCCCGCCATCAGAGTGAGGATAAATCATAAAGATGGAGAGGAGCGAGAGATCCTCATCGAGGAGCTAACCTCTACTCCATATCCGGCTCGACCTGATAGTTAGGCGCCTCCCTGGTGATTATCACATCGTGAACATGGCTTTCCTTGAGGCCAAATGAGGTGATTCGGACGAACTTCGCCTTCTTTCTCAACTCCTCAATAGTACGACAACCACAATAACCCATTCCGGCGCGGAGGCCTCCTATCAGCTGAAACACGGTATCGGCGAGCTTACCCCGATAAGGGACCCTCCCCTCGATCCCCTCGGGTACCAGCTTCAGTTCGTCTTCCTGGAAATAGCGGTCCTTGGCTCTTCCCTCCTGCATCGCCCCGAGGGATCCCATTCCCCGGTAGGCTTTATAGGTCCTCCCCTGATAGAGAACCACCTCGCCAGGGCTCTCGTCGGTACCGGCAAAGAGACTTCCGATCATCACTGAATGGGCGCCGGCAGCAAGTGCCTTGGTGATATCGCCGGAATACTTGATCCCCCCATCGGCGATCACCGGTATATCGTATTCCTCGGCAACCTTAGCGCAAATGGCGACGGCAGAGAGCTGGGGTACCCCTACCCCGGATACCACCCTGGTGGTGCAGATGGCAGAAGGACCGATGCCCACCTTGACCGCATCGGCACCCCTCTTGATCAGATCAAGCGCCCCTTCAGCAGTAGCCACATTGCCCGCGATGATATCGACATCGGGGAACCTCTTCCTAAGCTCCTCAAGAGCGGTAAGGACGCGAACCGAATGACCATGAGCGGCATCGATCACCAGGATGTCCACATTAGCGGAGACGAGCTCCTCCGCCCGCTCCAAATAATCGCCGGTTACCCCTATCGCTGCTCCTACCCTGAGCCTCCCCAGATCATCCTTGCAGGCGTTGGGATACTCGATCCTCTTCCTTATATCCTTGACAGTGATCAACCCCTTCAACTTGTAGTTTTCATCGACCACCAACAGCTTCTCTATCCGGTACTTATGGAGCATCTTCTGCGCTTCATCAAGGGTGGTACCCACCGGAACCGTATGAAGGTCATCCTTGGTCATCAGCTCAGAAACGGGGATGTCCATTCTCGTCTCGAATCGAAGATCGCGGTTGGTGATGATGCCAAGCAGGGTTCCATCCTCAGCGGTAACCGGGATCCCTGAAATATGGAATTTCCTCATAAGAGCAAGTGCCTCTCCCACCTTCCCCGTGGGACGCATAGTGATGGGGTCCACGATCATCCCCGATTCCGACCGCTTTACCTTGTCCACCTCCTCACACTGTTGCTCTATGGTGAGATTCCTATGGATTACCCCCATCCCTCCCTGCTGTGCCATAGCGATCGCCATTCGCGCCTCGGTAACCGTGTCCATCGCCGCACTTATAATGGGGATATTCAAGGAGATGTTCCGGGTCAGCCTGGTCCTTACATCGACCTCCCGGGGATGAACATCAGATTTAGCAGGAAGGAGGAGAACATCATCAAAGGTCAAACCCAAAGGTATGTTCTCGTCAAGCATTCACTTCCTCCTTTTCCCGATTATATAAAAAATCCTCCTTCCCTCAACAGGTTTATTTAATGCCGAACCGGGAAGAGAGGAAGAAACTCTAAATATGTACCACCTTAATCGTAGGTTATCCCCTTAAGATAACAACACTTCTTGTATTTCTTCCCACTCCCGCAAGGACAGGGATCGTTCCTTCCCACCTTCTTACCCTTCCTCTTCACCGGCTTCCTCTTCGTCTCCTCTCCACCAGTTGCCCCGTACACCAGGTTCTCGGTGTCGAATACCTTTCGTTCTTCAAGTTCAATCGCCGGCTCCATCAGGAAGAGATAACGGACGATCTCATCCTCTATCCGCTCCATCATCTGCTGGAACATCTCGTACGCCTCTCGCTTGTACTCGATGAGCGGATCGCGTTGAGCATAACCCCTTAAGCCGATCCCCTCCTTTAGGTGGTCCATTGCATAGAGATGATCCTTCCACTTGGAATCAACTACCTGAAGCATAATCAACCGCTCATGTACCCGCCACAACTCCTCGCCGTACTTCTTCACCTTGGCATCGTACTTCTCGCTTATCCTCCGTTTGAGCTCCTCCTTAAGGGTGGGGAAATTGATCTCATCGAAATTGATATCGTCCAGGGAGATCCCGAAATAATGGTTGATCTGTCCCTTGAACTCCGCCACCTCCCAATCCCGGGGGTCCTTCTCCTCGTTGGTATAGGTATCCATCAACCAATCGATGATGTCCTCGGCGAGCTCAAGCACATACTCCCGCTGGTTCTTCCCGCTCAGGATGTCCCGACGGAGGGAGTAGATAGTGATCCGCTGCTTGTTCATCACATCGTCGTACTCGAGGAGGTGCTTCCTTATCTCAAAGTTCTGCGCCTCTACCTGCTTCTGCGCCCGCTCAATGGCACGGGTAACCGCCGGATGCTCTATCGGAACCCCCTCCTCCATTCCCAGCCGTTCAAGGATGCCCCTTAGCCGGTCCATTCCGAAAAGGCGGAGAAGATCGTCCTCCAACGAGAGGAAAAACTGGGAGCTTCCCGGATCCCCCTGACGACCTGCCCTTCCCCGAAGCTGATTGTCTATCCTCCTCGCCTCGTGCCTCTCGGTACCGATGACATGGAGACCGCCTAAATGGACCACCCCTCCGCCAAGTACGATATCGGTACCTCGCCCAGCCATATTGGTGGAGATGGTAACCGCACCCGCCTGCCCCGCCTTCGCCACTATCTCCGCCTCCCGCTCGTGATGTTTGGCGTTGAGGACGACATGATTTATCCCCCGCTTTTTGAGCATTCTGCTCAATTTCTCCGATTTCTCTATCGATACGGTACCAACGAGCACCGGCTGTCCCCGATAGACCTTGCCATCAACCTTCACCTCTTTCTTGTGTCTCCGTTCTATCTCATCGACCACCGCCTTGAACTTCTCCTCCTCGGTCCGGTAGATCACATCGGGGTACTCGGTGCGGCGAAGCGGTTTATTGGTAGGAATCACCACCACCTCAAGTCCATATATCTTCTCGAACTCGAGAGCCTCGGTCGCTGCAGTACCGGTCATCCCGGCGAGCTTCTCGTACATCCGGAAGTAGTTCTGGAAGGTTATGGTGGCTAAGGTCTGATACTCCTCTTCTATCTTCACCCCCTCCTTCGCCTCGAGCGCCTGATGGAGCCCATCGGAGTACCTTCTTCCTGGCATAAGCCTTCCCGTGAACTCATCGACGATGATCACCTTTCCATCCTTGACTATGTAGTCCCGGTCTCGCCGAAACAGGGTATGCGCCTTCAGGCACTGATAAAGGGCATGGAGAAGGTCGAAATAGCGAGGGTCATAAAGGTTCTCAATGCCAAGGATCTCCTCAGCCCGACGGATCCCCTCCTCGGTGAAGGTGGCGGTATTGTGCTTTTCATCCACCTCGTAGTGGATGTTCTTTCGAAGTTTAGGGATAACCCGATTCGCCTGGTAGAACAGATTCCCCGATTTCTCCGCCGGTCCCGAAATAATAAGCGGGGTACGAGCTTCATCTATCAGGATACTATCCACCTCATCCACTATGGCGTAATGGTGCCCCCGCTGGACATAGTCAGCAAGATCGTACTTCATATTGTCCCGGAGATAATCGAAGCCGAACTCGTTATTGGTGCCATAGGTGACATCGGCAGCATAAGCCTCCTTCCGTTCTTTATCGTCCATCCCCGTCTGGATCACCCCCACCGAGAGCCCGAGGAAACGGTATATCGGTCCCATCCACTCCGCGTCACGCCGGGCAAGGTAATCGTTTACGGTAACGATATGAACCCCTTTCCCGGTCAAAGCATTCAAATAGGCAGGAAGGGTGGCAACCAAGGTCTTCCCTTCACCGGTCGCCATCTCGGCGATCTTTCCCTCATGAAGCACCACTCCTCCCATTATCTGGACATCGAAATGACGCATATTGAGGGTCCGCTTCGCCACCTCACGGACAACAGCAAAAGCCTCTATCAGGATATCCTCGAGGGTCGCCCCCTGATCGAGTTTCTCCTTGAACTCAGCTGTCTTTGCCTTGAGTTCGGCATCGGACAACTTGGATATCTCAGGCTCAAGGGCTCCCACCCGCTGGACATAAGGAGCCAACCGCTTGAGCTCCCGCTCGTTCTTTGTGCCAATGATCTTGGTAAGAATAGAGTTAAACATTTTCTCCTCGCTTATCCTCATAAATTTAACAAAAGAGACAAAGGGCGTCAAGGAATATAGAGGACAAAAGAAAAGCTTTCTTAAAAGTGAGGAAACGCTAACTTATCGGAGGGATAGGATCTAAAATACCTTATATTTTTCCAAGATATAGTGAAGCGGATTCACCGGCTTGCCGTTTCTCAACACCTCGTAGTGAAGGTGAGGACCGATACTCCTTCCCGTATTTCCCACATAGCCAATAATCTGTCCCCGTTTCACCTTCTGTCCTGCCCGAACCACAAACTTTAATAGATGACCATATCGGGTAACGAAGCCAAAGCGGTGCTTTATGATGACCACATTACCATAACCACCACCGGTCCCCGCCTTGATTACGATCCCATCGGCAGGAGCAACTATGGGGTTTCCTATCCTGGTAGCGATGTCGATCCCCTTATGAAACTCGGTCTGCCCAGTGAAGGGATCTTTCCGATAGCCAAAAGGAGAGGAAATATACCCCCTGGTGGGCCAAATGGAAGGGGTTGAGGCTAAAAGAAGGGTTTGCTTCTCGTAAAACTTCATCAGATAATGGAAATTCCGCTCAAGCTCGAAGGTCTTCCTCTTCAGAGCAGGAAGTTCTTCCTCCAATACATTCTTGTTATTTCCCCCATTGGAGAGATCGCCCAAATCACCCACCCCGCCATACTTCACCATCTCCTGATTGGGATCAATACCTGCAATAGTGTTGAGCTTCTTAGTATAAGCCTCCATCTCCGCGATCTTCTTACTCAAGAACCTGGTCGAGACCTCGTAGCGATGATTTTCTGCCTTCAGCCGTTGGTTCTCAGCAGTGTACCTATCGAGCTCTTTGACCCTAACCTTCATCTCAACATAATTGTAAACAAAGAAGCCGAGAAGAATGAATATTACTCCCACCAACACACCGCCAGCCACAATAAGTCGGAAGGGTACCCTAATCTTGCGGAATTTGGCTGACGCGTGAGGGATAACTATGATGTTATAAAACCTCTCCCTCATCGTCTCTCCTCCCCCCTACTCCCCTTTATGGGAAAGCTTTCCTTTTTATAGTCTCTATAGAACCAAGACCTAAGCCTTAGACAAATACCCCTCGCCAATTTGCTCTTATTATATCCAAGCAGATACAGCCAATGCAAGAAAAAATTTTTAAAAATCATCAAAAAATTTCGGGCGATAGGGGGTTATCCAAAAACCAACCCCATCGATCTCCACATCCACCTCCCCCTCTTCACCCGTTGTCTTAATAAGAGCGGGTAGCCTCTGGAATCGATCTTTTACCACCCCTGAAAGCCTTCTCCCTCTCGACTTTACCCAGCCCGTAACCACTATCGCCCTCGGAGAGACCTCCTTCAAGAAAGGCTCGGTATTGGAATCCTCTGCCCCATGGTGGGCTGCCTTCAGTATATGCGACCGAAGCTCATCCCTATATAGAGCCACCAATTCCCGCTCTTTCTTTCCCCCAATATCGGCGGGAAGAAGCACCTTCACCTTCCCCATAGTGATCTTGAACACGAGCGAATCGTCATTTTCCTCCGCCAAAGAGACATAAGGATCAGGCGATGGGTTCAACACCTCAATCCTCACCCCCGCGATCGTAAGCTCATCTCCCCGCTTAAGCTTCCTGATGGGAATATTCTTCCGGGCAACAACCTTCATCAGTCTACGGTAATTTATTATCTCTCGAGGTCCATTGCCCATAAAGAACTCACCGATCTCAAATCTCTCAATGAGGGGGAAAAGCCCATTCACATGGTCGGTATGAAAGTGAGAGGCGACGAGGTAATCTATTCTCCTTATCCCCAGGTGAAAAAGATAAGGGGCAATGGTCAGTTCCCCGGTAGCCCCATTATCCCCTTCCGATCCTCCACCGTCGATGAGCATCACCTTTCTCCCCGGGAATCGAATGAGGATCGATTCCCCCTTCCCCACATCAAAAAAAACGATGTTAAGTTCTGAGGAAGCCTGTTGCGGGAAGGGATAGGTTATGAGAAGTAAAAGGAAAACGACAAAACCGACGAGAAAAACTTTCTTCCTTTTTGAAAAAAGGAGGAAGACAAGGGCGAGATAGTAACCAGCCACCACAAATAAGAACGGGGTGGGGAGATAATAGGCAAAAGAATAATGGGAAAGGAAAGAAACAACTTTAAGAAATAATGAGGTGATGGTGGAAAGAAGGACTCCCATTACCAACGAGGCGCTCCCGCTAATAATCGAAAGGAGATAAAAGATACCTCCCCCGAATATAATGGCGCCAACGAGGGGAAAAGCGATGAGGGTCGCCGGAAAGGAGAGAGGGGAGACGATGTCAAAATAAAGAAGAAGGATGGGCAAGACCCCGATCTGGGCGGAGAGGGAAATGGCGGTTATCTCGGCAAAGCGCCGGGGAAGAAAGCGCAAATAGGGAACAATCCGCTGGGAAAGGAGAGCAATGGACAGGGTAGCCAAGTAACTCAACTTGAAGCCCAGGGTGAAAAGGGATCGGGGATCAATGAGAAGAACGATAATGGCGGAAAGGGAAAGCGCACCAAGGAGACTCCCTTCCCTCCCGATGACCCTTCCTAAGAGATAGATACCAGCCATCAAGCTTGCCCTGAGGATTGAGGGGCGGGCAGGGAGGAGAAGGGCATAAAATACGATGATGATGAGAAGAACAAAGGAGGATATCCTATCGCTCAGGCGAAAGCCTTTAAGAAGTAGAAAATAAAGAAAATAGCTGATGATACCGATATGTAGCCCTGATATGGCGAGTAGATGATATATGCCGAGCTCCCGCATCATCCGCTCCACCCAATGGGGAACCATCTCCCTTTCCCCGATGGTCATCGCTTTTATCAGTGCCCCTTCAGTGGTGAGCCACCCTCTACCAGTGACGAAATGTCTCTCAACCGCACGGGAGAAGAACCTCCGCAACCGCAGAAACGGAGCAAGAAGCGGACTTCCTTTCCCCCGTTCCTTTATCTCGATGGCGAAAGGGCTCTTGGCGTAGCAGGTGAAGTAAAGCCCTTTTGAATGAAGGTATTCCCGATAATCAAAGCCCCATCTATTCCTCCTTCCCTGAGGAAGGTAGAAGCGGGCGGTTGTCCTTATCACATCGCCATAGAAGAACTCCTTTGCTTCTTCTCGAGACCATCGGGTAAACCTCACGATGATCCGCCCTTTACCCCTCACCGGTATCACCTTCTCCCTGAGAAATATATTCCTCAGCTCCACCGTGAGATATAGCTTGCCAAATGCTCTCTCCGGCTCATCGACCACCACTGCGGAGAAATCGTACGACTTCTTCACATCTATCTCCCCTTTTCGAATGAGGGAGATCAAATGATCCTCTGGAAGAACGAGGGTAGAATAATAGGCGAGGGAACCGGCGAGAAAGAAGAAAATGAGAATGAAACTAAAGAGGTACCAGCTAACTCCCCTAAAAAAAGAGAAAATGGCAAGGAAAAGAACAAAAAATAGAAGAAAAAGGAAAATATAAGGGTTAAACGGGAGATAACGGGCGAATATTATCCCCGAAATAAGGCTTATCGCGAGAGGAAATAACGGTTGCTTCATTTCAAAAGGGAGAAAAGATCCAACCGAGGAAGCCGATAATGGTTCCTCAATTCCCTCAGGGTCAATCTTCTAAGTGTCTCCTCATAGGTAGTGGGGTCCATCTTATCCTGGTAGGAAGCAAGCTCCTTCCTTACTCGAGATGACACAAAAGCAAATTCCTCTTCGGGGATATGGGAGAAAAAAGCCTCCGTAAGTTCGGAGTCGAGCAGAGAAAGCCTTTCATCGAGCTCCTCCCAGGAAGGCGGGTTTTCCGAAGAGATGAGCAAAGAGATCTCGTCGACCCTTGAAGCTATATCGATCAATTGTCGCCTAAGCTCACCTTTTCCCTGTTCCTGGGACAATTTAAGCAGGGTATCTCTCGCCTTGGAAAGCGATTCTTTGAGCGCGGGATAGGAAAAAGGCGCCTCTTTTCTTTTTATCTTCTTTTTTCTTCCCCCAACCAACGCCTCCCGATACTCACGGAAGGTAGCCAAAACCTCGTGCTCACAATAAAAAAGGGAACCTATTTTCCCGGGAAGTTTTCTTTCCTCGAACTTATCGAAAGCCCGCCTTATCCCCCGGAGAACTACCTCAAGAGGGATACCCTTCTCCCACCAACTCCTGACCAACTCCCATTCCCTGGGGGAAAGGAGCAATGGTCCTCCCCTTAATCTCCCAAAGTGTTCCTCGATCTTGGAGAAGTACTCCTCATCCATCAGGCTTCCTCTTATGAGCAAGGGAAAGGAATCTAAAAAGCCCGTCTACCGCCTCCTTTATCCGACGGAATGTCTCCCGGTATTCGTCGAGTGTCCCCTGATAGGCATCGGGTATGTCCGGATTCGCTGCGCCATCCCGAGCGAAGGAAGAGAGAAGTTTCACCCTATCCCGATATTGAGGAAAAAGGGAAGAAAGAAGCTCCCTCTGCCCCCGTTCCATAACCAGTACCAGATCCGCATCCTTGATAAGCTCTTCGCTCAGCTGTCTTGCCCGATGGTTCGAGAGATCAAATCCCATCTCTTGAGAGAGTCTCCTCCCCTCTTCTTCCACACCTTGCCCCTCAAGGGGGGAGATACCGGCAGAGGCTACCTCCACTGAGGAAAGCCCGTAAAATGGAGCAAACCGCCTGAAATAAGCCTCAGCCAACGGGCTTCTGCAAACATTTCCCGTGCAAACGAAGAGTATCCTCAACTCTCTTCCCTCCCTTGTTTCTCCTAAGAAAAGCCCCCTTTTATGGTAGCATAACCTTGATAAAAGGAGGAAGGGTAAATGAAGGAAAAGCTGATCCTAAGAAATGAGGATATAACCGAGGTGATCATAGGGATACCGGAGGACCATCGCCATTTAAGGGCGGTGATAAAGACCAAACTGGGAAAAACGATAATAATACACGAAGCGAGCTTAGCCAATATGGTGCGGGCATACATCACGGTGAAAACCCATCCAGTAAAAAAAGCGGTAAGGCTCATCGGAAGGGAGATAACGGCGGAGAGAAAAGGGGAATACGCCCACTATCAGCTTCTCGAGGAGGAGGGAAGTAACGATCTTCCCGGGCTTCTTGCGGGCTACCTGGAGGAAGATAAACTACTCTAAACGAATGTGGAATTCCACCTGCAACTTCTTGATATCCAGGTCCTCTTCGAAGGTCCTCTTACTCTGGAGGGAGACGATATGCGTCTTATAGCTGAAGGGGAAAGGTGTGGTATGCCAGCATCCCTTTGCGAGGTTGATGCAATAAGCACCATCGATAACGAAAGCCCGGATTTCATCGAGCTCAGGCATAGCATAGGGGTCGTCGTTGTCGGTAGGAGGGGCAAGGGCAATTACAAACTCCTTCCCCTCTATAGGGAAGAAAGTCTGACAGGAGTTGACATGTCTGCTCATCTCACTGAAGGAAAACGACCGGAAAGGAGCGGTGAATATCTCCACCGTGGGCATCCCCTCCCCCAGATCGATGCTTATGGTGCTGTGGGGGTCCAATATCTCGCCAAAAGGGGCAAAATCTTCACAGCTTACCTTACTTATGGGCTCTGCCAATATCTTCTTTATTATCTTCATTTGCTCAATCTTTTCCCGCTCATAGCTGAAACATCATATATTATGGAGTAAATTAAACTAAGATGTCAATCACAATCGAACAAAAGAAAAAAGGAAATACCGTAAATTAAAGAGAGCGGGAGGAAGATGTCCCCCAGAGGGTACTTTGTAAAAAGGAGGAATCGACCTATAATCTATATGACCGGTGGACTTAAAGATGCCTGAATTACCCGAGGTGGAAAACATCGTTTCCGAACTGAAGGATCGTCTTCCCGGACAAATGATCGCTGGGATCCCATTGCTGAGGAAGGGACTGGTTCAGGGAAGCTCCCTTCCTGAGCTCAAGGAGAAGCTCCTTGGGACGAGGATAAGGAATATCCACCGGCGAGGCAAATGGATCATCATAGGGCTCGAAAACAACTATTCACTCCTCCTCCATCTAAGGATGACCGGCAGGCTTATCTACTCGGAGGAACTCGTCCTCTTGCGTTATCTCCGGCTCGCTTTGAGGCTTGAGCCAAGCGGCTTCCTCCTCTACCAAGACCTTCGCCGGCTGGGGGTGATGCATCTTCTTTTCACCAAAGAGCTTGAAGAGAGAGCGCCATTATCTAAATTGGGATTAGAACCGTTATCCTCTGACTTCACGGTGGAGAAACTCGGCGAGATCCTTTCATCGTCCCGGCTCACCATCCGTGATTTCCTGATGGATCAAGGGAAAATAGCGGGAATAGGCAATATCTACTCGGCAGAGATCCTCTTTATCGCTTCCATCTCTCCGTTCAAACGGGCTAATGAGCTGAATGAGGATGAGACAGTCCGTCTCCACCGGGCGATAATAGATGTTCTCAGCCGAGCCATAAAGAGAAAGGGAACGACGATCTCCGATTATGTTACCTCTGCCGGCGTTCCCGGAGAATTCCAGAATGAACTCAAGGTTTACGGCAGGGAAAACGAACCCTGCCCTAAATGCGGAGAGAAGATAATGAGGGTAAAATACCGGGGGAGGAGCCTTTATTTTTGTCCAAGATGCCAGAAATAATGGAAAATATCGGTATCTACATCCATATCCCCTTCTGCCTTTCAAAGTGCCCCTACTGCCATTTCTATTCCATCCCCTATTCGGAGGAGAAGGCGAAAAACCTTCTCAACGCCCTTATGATCGAGAGCGCGAAAAAGAGGAACGCTTACCCCTCTGCTACCGTCGATACCATCTATCTCGGTGGTGGTACCCCCTCTCTTCTCTCACCAGAGGAGGTCAGGAGGATAATAAACGGGGTGAAAGAGAACTTCCTTCTTTCGGAGGGAGCGGAGATAACCCTCGAGGCGAATCCGGACGATCTAAATGAGAAAAAACTCGAAGGATACCTCACCTCCGGGGTCAACAGGCTAAGCATCGGCATCCAGTCCTTTATCGACGAGGAATTGAGCTTGATGGGAAGAAGGCACGGAGGAAAAGAGGGGGAGGAGGCGTTTTTCTCCGCAAGGAGGGCAGGTTTTTCCAATATAAACCTCGATCTCATCGTAGGCTTTCCCGGAGGAGGAAGAACAAACCTCAAAAAAACCTTGGAAAAGGCGATAGCCCTCTCCCCAGAACACATCTCCGCCTATCTTTTAGAACTCAACAACGAAACGAGAAAGAAATGGGAAAAACTCCTTCCCTCGGAGGACGAGGTGGCGGAACTCTACCTTATGGGGGTGGAAATCATCACCTCAGCCGGCTATAATCATTATGAGATATCGAACTTTGCCAGGGAAGGATATCGTTCAGGGCACAACCTCAAATACTGGGAGGATAAACCGTACCTGGGGTTCGGTCCTTCTGCTTCCTCGTACGATCTTTCCTCCCGGTTCACCAATTGTCCGGATCTTTCTCGTTATCTGAAAGCGATGAGCGAGGGGAGGGACTGCCTTTCCGAAAAGGTTGAACTGAGCGAAGAAAAAAGGGCAAAGGAAGCGCTCATTATGGGGTTGAGGAAAAGGGAGGGGGTGGAAATAGAATCCTTTAAGGAACGCTATGGGATGGACCTATCCTCTCTACCTTCAAAGCTTTCCCCCTTTTTTGAAGAGGGGCTTCTCGAGTTCGCCAAAGGGAGGCTAAGGCTTACCCTTCGCGGGGTTCTTCTTTCCAATGAGGTCTTTCAAGGGATACTATCGCTATAAGGAGGATTGATATGATCATCGATTTAAGAAGCGATACGGTGACCAAGCCCACCCCGGAGATGAGGGAGGCGATGGCAAAAGCGGAGGTGGGCGACGATGTCTATGGTGAGGACCCGACGGTAAACAGGCTCCAATCTATGGCAGCGGAGATCTTCGGGCGAGAGGCGGCGCTATTCGTCCCCTCGGGTACGATGGGAAACGCAATCGCGGTGAAGATCCATACTAAACCGAGTCAAGAAGTTATTCTCGAGGAGAAGTGTCACATCTACAATTATGAGTTGGCAGGGATGGCGGTCATCTCTGGGGTAATACCGCGACCGATCCCAGGAAAAAGGGGAGCACTCACGGTAGAGGATATAAAGAGGGCGATCCGCCCCAAGAGCTATCATCTTGCCCAGACCGGCCTCATCGCTTTGGAGAACACCCATAACCGGGCGAGCGGAGCGATCTACCCCGAGGAGCTGAGAAAAGAGGTCATCGCCTTCGCCAAAGAGAGAGGTATCCCTACCCACCTTGACGGAGCGAGGATCTTCAATGCGGCGGTAGCCACGGGGAAATCGGTTGCCGAGCTCACTGAAGGGTTCGATACGGTGATGTTCTGCCTCTCGAAAGGGCTTTCCGCTCCCGTCGGCTCTATGCTGGTAGGAAGTAGAAAGCTGATAGAAAAGGCGCGGATAGTGAGGAAGATGCTCGGCGGTGGTATGAGGCAGGCTGGGGTACTCGCTTCTGCCGGTATCGTCGCCCTTACCAAAATGGTCGATCGCCTAAAGGAGGATCACGACAACGCAAAGATACTTGCCCGGGGACTTGCTGAGCTTCCCCCGGTGAAGATAGACCCGGATGAGGTGGAGACAAACATCGTCATCTTCGAGCTCACGGAAAGTGCTCCTGATGCAGAGGAGGTAGTGGGAAAACTCGCTGAGCAGGGGGTTCTCTCCTTGGCAATAGGTCCAAAGAGCATAAGGATGGTCACCCATTACGGCATCACTCGGGACGATATCGAACGCGCCCTCGAGGTGATCAAGGAGGTACTCGGCTAAATGCTCGTCCTCGGCATAGACACCTCAACCTGGGCGGGTAGCATTGCCCTTTCACAGGATGGAAGAATAATCGGGGAGGTCAACATCCTCGCCGAGAAAACCCATACCAAAAGGTTGATCTCCGCGGTCCACTTTCTCCTCTCCGAGCTCGATCTGACCATAAACGATGTTGACGGCTTCGCCATCGCCATCGGACCCGGCTCCTTCACCGGATTGAGGATAGGCTTGAGCACGGTCAAGGGGTTCTCCTTTGCCACCGGTGCCAAGGTAGTCCCCATCTCCACCCTCTATGCGATGGCGATGAAGGGGAAGGAATTCGGCGAGGCGATCTATCCAATGCTCGATGCGGGAAGGGGTGAGGTCTACACCGCCTGTTATCTCAAAAAGGGAGAGGATATCCTCCCTGAGGGGAAGGAGATGGTGATATCGCCGGAGCTCTTCCTCAGGGAGCTTACCCATCTTCCCGGGGTATTCTACGGCGACGGAGCCCTCCGCTACCGGGAGCTCATCGAGAGAGAGACAAAAGAAAAGGGGGTGGTTCTCGACATCTCCCCCTTCATCGGAGAGGTGGTTGCGAGAAGGGGGGAGGAGTTACTCCGAGAGGGAAAAGGGGTGGATCCAGCGATCCTGGAACCGAACTACATCCGCCCCTCCGATGCCGAGCTTGCCCGGTTAAGAAAAAGATAGCCATTTGTATCGGAGGAGGAAATCTGCTAACATAACTTAAAGGGGGAGGAAATGGCTATTTCTCGAGAGGAGATAAAAAGGGTCTTGCTTAAAGAGGATCACGAGTTCAGGAAGCTCGCGGACAAACATCAGAAGCTCGAAAAGAAAATAGAGGAGCTAAGAAAGAGAAGCTACCTCAACCCAAGCGAAGAAAGGGAGCTTCTGGAGCTCAAGAAGCTCAAGCTCTCGATAAAGGATAAAATGGAGGAGCGGATCCGCTCCTATAAAAAGAAGGCTGAACGATGAAGGTGACAAAAGAGGGATACCCCTTTCTTATACCCTTGCTCTTGATAACGGTTCTTCTTTTTATCCTTCGGTTTCCCGTTGCCGGTTTCTTTCTCCTTCTACTTTCCTTTGCCACCGGCTGGTTCTTCCGCGATCCGGAAAGAATAATCC
>JAGGZT010000030.1 GCA_021161905.1 Acidobacteriota bacterium
AACATACGATGAACAGTAGAACAATTGCCGATGTGAAATTGAATGGGATATCAGTACCCGAGGCGGGGATAAATGGGGCGATCGCCGGCTACTTCGGGGTCCCTGTGGTCTTCATCGCCGGCGATAAAGCCATCTGCAAACAGGCGAAGGATCTCTTCCCCTGGGTGGAAGCGGTAGCGGTGAAGGAGGGGATAGGAAGTGCTGTCAAAACGCTTCATCCGGAGGTAGCAAGAAAGAGGATAAAAGAAAGGGTCTATTACGCCCTAACCCATCTCAAGAAATATAAGCCGTTTGTGATAAAGCCTCCCTATACTATTGAGGTAACCTTCATCGATGAGGTATTGGCGAATAAGGTGAGTTTCATACCCTACGCAAAGAGAACTGGACCACTGTCGGTATCCTTTACCGATGATGACTTTATCCAGGTACTCAGGTTTTTCAAGACAGCGTTAGCTGTGAGGTAAGATGGAAGTAGGACTTCTTTACGGAAAGGGGATAAAGAAAGTAACCCTTCCTTCGGGGATGGAGTGCGTCATCTTGAGGAAAAAAGAGATGCCCATCTCCTCAAATCCAACGGAAGAGCTCATCGAAGCCCTTAATTCGCCCATAGGAAGCCCCCCTTTGGCGGAGATGCTCTCCCCCGGGATGAGGGTGGCGGTGGCGATATCCGACATCACAAGACCGGCGCCGAACCAGGTGCTCCTCCCCCCTCTCCTCCATCTCCTTGAGAAGAAGGGGATAAAGAGGGATGAGATAACGATCATAACCGCATCGGGAACCCACCGCAAGATGAGCGAGGAGGAGCTCCTCGAACTGGCGGGAAAGGAGATCGTCGAAAAATATAGGATAGTACAGCACGACGCAAGGGATGAGGAGGGGCTTTCCTTCCTTGGGAAGACAAAGAGGGGAACTCCCATCTTAATAAACCGGGAGTTCCTCTCTGCCGATCTCAAGATAGCGGTTGGGCTCATCGAGCCCCACTTTATGTTCGGCTACTCCGGTGGGGTGAAATCGATCGCACCGGGGCTCTCCGGTATGGAGACGGTGAAGTTCCTTCACGGAGTAGACATCCTCGCCGATGAGCGTTCGGCGACAGGGGTGATAGAGGGAAACCCCTGCCGGGAGGAGGCGAAGGAGATAGCGGAGAGAGTGGGTCTTTCCTTCATCGTCAATGTGGTGATAACCGAGCGCCGGGATATATCGGGGATATTCGCTGGAGACCCCATCTCCGCCTTCGAGGAAGGAGCGCGTTTTCTCGATCGCTACGCCAAGGTGAAGGTGAAGGAACCGGTCCCCCTCGTTCTCACCTCCTCTGCTGGCTATCCTCTGGATACCACCTTTTACCAGGCAGTGAAGGGGATGGTTGTCCCCCTTCCGATAACAGAGGACGGAGGTATCATCATCCTCGCTGCTGAATGCTCCCAGGGGATCGGTGGACCCGAGTTTATTAGGCTGCTCCAGGGGCTCACCGATTTCGATCACTTCCTCGCCCATCATCGGAAGATGGAGAACTTCGTCCCCGATCAATGGGAGGTGCAGGAGCTGATCAAGGCGCTCAAGAAGGTGGAGGTTTTCCTCTACTCCGAAGGGCTAAAAGGGGCAAGATTGAACCATATCCCCCGATTAAGACTTATAAGCTCGATCGAGGAAGGGATAGATATGGCAGCAGAACGCCTGGGGAGGAATATAAAAACAGCAATAATCCCCGAAGGACCTTACATAATCCCCACCCTATGACAGCCTCTTTCTGAAGAGGGAAAGGCTTACCAGCAAAAAGGAGAACCCAAGGATAAAAAGGGCGATAAACTGTCCCTTAAGGACGGAGAACCCCACCCCTTTCAAAAATATCCCCCGAACGATCACCAAAAAGTAACGGATGGGGATGAGATAGGTGAGGTACTGAACTGCCCGAGGCATATTCTCTATAGGAAAGATAAAACCGGATAAGATCATCGAGGGAAGGAGGGCGAAAAAGGCGGTTATCATCGCCTGTTGCTGGCGTCGGGAGATGACCGAGAAAAGAAGCCCCATCCCCAGCGTGCTCATCAAGAAAAGAGCGGCGCCGAAGAAAAGAAGGAGGATACTCCCCCTAAATGGGACTTTAAACCAATAAATACCGACAAAAAGAACCAAACCAGCATCGATAAAACCGATTATCACATAGGGGATGAGTTTTCCGATAAGGAGTTCCCTTTTCTTTATCGGGGAAACGATCAACTGTTCCAGTGTCCCCGCTTCCTTCTCCTTGGCAATGCTCGTCGCGGTAAGGATGGTGGTCATAACCATCAGGATGAGGGCAATCACCCCGGGAACAAAGAAATTTCTACTCTTCATCTCAGGGTTGTAAAAGACGCGGATCCTCGGATCGAGGATCCCCCCTTCGCCCTCCTCCATTATCCTCCTAAGGTTCAGAGAATAAGGGTTAAACCGCTCGTTTAAGGTAGCTATAATCATCCTTCGGGAAAACCGCTCCACGATCACCGAGGCATAACCCAAAGCGATCCGTGCTGTGTTGGCATCCGCTGCATCAAGAATGAGGGCAAGACTCGCCCTGCTCTTCCTTCCGATGTGGGTGCCGAAATTCGCCGGGATGACCAAGCCCATCCTCACCTCTCCCCTGGCGATCAAGGGATCGAGCTTCCTCATATCATCGACCTCCATCACCAGGTCGAAATAGCCAGAGCGGGCGAACTCCCTTATAAGCTCTCGAGCTTCAGCGCTTTGGGAGTAATCAGCTACCGCAAAGGGGATATGGCGGATGTCGAGGTTGGCAGCATAGCCGAGCAAAAACAGCTGGAGGAGAGGAGCTACAATGACGATGGGAAGGATACGCCTATCCCGGGAGAGTTGACGGAATTCCTTTCTCACCATAGCGAAGACCCGGGAGAACACCCTTTCACCTCCTTAAGCTATCTTCTTCCTAAACCTCAGTATGCTTGCCACCATAAAGGTGGAACCAAGCACCACAAGATAAACCACCTGCATCTTGAGCTGGGAGAGTCCTACCCCCTTAAGGATGATCCCCCTGAGGATTACGATAAAATAGCGAGCAGGGAGAAGATAGGTTATGAGCTGAACGAAGTAAGGCATATTCCTTATGGGAAAGATAAAGCCGGAAAGGATGAGCGAAGGGAGAAAGGTAAGGAGCAGACTGAGGAGCCATGCCATCTGCTGGGTTCTGGCTATGGTGGAGATGAGAAGACCCATTCCCAGGATGCTCACGAAGAAAATAAGGGATAAGAGAAAGAGCAGGGAAAAACTCCCTCGGAAGGGAAGATCAAAGATGGTGATTCCGGCGATCAGGATGAGTACGAGCTCGGCAATGGCTATCAATATGTAGGGGAGAAGCTTTCCTACGATGAACTCCAGTGAGGAGATGGGGGAAACACGGATCCCTTCAAGCGTCCCATCCTCCTCCTCACGAGCGATGGAAAGCGAGGCGAGCATCACCCCGATGACCATCATAATAAGCCCGATGAGACCGGGGATAAGGAAATTGGGGCTTTTTAGATCGGGATTATACCACAGCCGAGGACGAAACGAGATGGGCGAACCATTCATTAATCCTCCTTCCCTCAAGCTCTTTTTAAAGAGCAACTTACCAGAGTATCTGATCAAGGCTCCCTTAAGGTAAGCCACCACCTGACTCGCCGTGTTGCTATCGCTTCCATCGACAAGGATTTGTATAGAAGCCGTCTCCCCTCTATCTATCCTTCGGGCAAAGCCAGCAGGGATGATAAGCGCCGCCCAAGCCTCCCCAGAGTTGAGCTTTTCTTCGGCAGCACGGTAAGAGCCTACCGGTATCATCCGAAAGTAGCCCGATGAGGAAAGAGAGAGAATAAGACCCCGCGATTCCGCGCTCCGGTCGGCATCGAATAGGGCGGTGGGCACCTCCCTTATATCAAAGGTGATGGCATAGGCGAAGAGGATCAGCATCAGCATAGGGAAGAAGAGGACCATAATAAGGCTCCGCGGATCCCTCCGGATGTGCTTCAACTCCTTTACCGTAAGAGCAGCGATCCTCTCCATCGTTATCCCTTCTTTAGCTCCTTCCTTGAAAGATAGACGAATACATCCTCAATGGTGGGGTTTGCCTTTGTCAACTCCTTGATGGAGAACCCCCTTGAGTTGAGCTCCCTCTCGATCACCGGAAGCGCTTCTTTCGCATCCTTTACCATCAGGTGAATGGCATCCCCGTAGCTATTTACATCCCTTATCGGCTCACCCATTTCCTTTAAAAACTCAAAGGCGGGGAAGAAAGGCTCCACCCGAAGCCGTACCACCTCCTCGCCCATTATCCTCTCCTTCACCTCGCTCGGCTGGGCACAGGCGATGAGCCTCCCCTGCCAGATAAATCCGATGGTATTACAGTGCTCCGCCTCCTCCATATAGTGGGTGGTGACGAACAGGGTGGTCCCCCCCTGGGCAAGCTCGTAAAGCATATCCCAGATAACCCGCCGGGTCACCGGGTCAATGCCGGCTGTCGGCTCGTCGAGAAAGGCGATCTTAGGCTTATGGACCATAGCACAGGCAAGGCCCAAACGCTGCCTCCAGCCACCGGAAAGGTTTCTCACCAAGTGGTCCCGATAAAAATCGAGCCCAAACCGCTCCATCACCTCATTTGCGGCAAGAGCCGACTTTCTCTTATCCTTCAGATAAAGCCGGGCATAAAAGGTGAGGTTCTCCCAAACGGTGAGGTCCTCATAAAGTCCAAAATGCTGGGACATATAACCGATTATCTCCTTTATCCTCTCTGTCTCCTTGAGGAGATCATACCCCCCTACTCTGGCGTTCCCCGAACTTGGGGTAAGGATACCGACGAGCATCCTAACCGTAGTCGTCTTACCCGCTCCGTTCGGTCCCAGAAAACCGAATATTTCCCCCTCCTTCACCCTGAGGGTAAGGTTATCAACGGCGACTAAGTCGCCAAACCGCTTGGTTAGCTCTTCGGTCTCAATGGTGTACATCATCAATTACCTTTGGGAATAATGATCACATCTGCGGGAAGACCCGGCTTGAGATAGCCCTTGCTATTTTCCACAATAACCTTTACTCCGAAGACAAGCTTCACCCGCTCCTCCTTCGTCTCTACTTCTTTAGGGGTAAACTCCGCCTCCGGGGAGAGAAAACTTACCCTGCCGGCAAATACCCGTCCAGGGAAGGCGTCTATCCTCACCTCCGCCCGATCACCGAGCCGTATCTTCCCAAAATCGGTCTCCTTTACATACACCTTGACCCAAGGCTTCCTGAGATCTATTATCTTGGCAACCAAACCCCCCGCAGGAAGAAACTCCCCTTCCTGAGAGAGCTTCTCCGCCAATATCCCATCGCGAGGAGAACGAATCGTCCCCCGTTCAATATCCCTTAAGACCGACTTGAGCCTCGCCTTAACCTGAGTGAGCGCTGCCTCAGCCATCCTTATCTCCTCGAGGCGGGCGCCCTTCTTCACTATCTGGTAGCTTTTCTCCGCCTGTTCATACCCCTTCTCCGCTACCTTGAGCTTGGTCTTTGCCCGGTCGAGCTCCGCCTTGGGAAGCGCTCCACTCGCCACCAACTCCTTCACCCGGGCAAACTCCCGCTTCATCTCGGCAAGCTGGGCAAACGCCTGATCCTTCGCCGCTTGTGCCCGCTTTATCTCCTCAATTCTCGCCCCCTTCTTAAGGAGGGAGAGCCTCGCTTCGAGCTCCGCTATCTTCCCCTCAAGTTCATCCCGCACACTCTCGAGCCGTTCGGTATTGATCTTCGCTATCACCTCCCCCTTCTTCAAAAAATCCCCCTCCTCAGGGGAAAAGCTCACCACCTTGCCCGCGATCTCGGTACGGACAAAAACCTCAACCGCCTCCACCGTCCCAGAACAGACAATACCCCGCTTCTCCCCTTCTTTCCGGCAGGCGGGCAAGATAGAGACGATGATCACCGCAAAAAGAAGGCTCAACCGCCTAAATCTATCCTTCTTTGTCATTATTACCTTCCTCCTCATCTTCCTCCATTTGAGCGATCAAAACGCTGAAAGGAAGGGGCAAAAAGGAAAGGTGATATACCTTCCTCTTCCTCAATAACCCCTTGGAAACGAAACTCAGAAGTTCCTTTTTCCTTTCCTCTATATTTTCCTTCGAAAGGAGATCCTTCTCCAATATACGGGATAAGATAGGAGCCGCCCCGAAATAAAAACCGATCAACCCCACCAAATTTATGAAGAGATGATAGGGATCGGCTGGATAGAAGACACCCTCTCTTACCCCTTTTTCGAAAATCTCTTTTCCCTTTTTAAACACCGATCTTATATACCGCGGCATTATATCCCTCAACCTTCCCCCTTCACTGGCGAGCTCCCGGAGGATTATCCTCCGTGCCTCCGGATTTTGGGAGACGAAGTCGAAATAGGTGGTTATTACCCGGGAGATCTTCTCATACGGCTCCCTCTCCTCCTCTAACACCTGATTGAGCTTTATGGAAATGGTGGAGAATATCTGTTCCAACACCTCCTGGTAGAGTTTCTCTTTGGTTTCAAAGTAGTAGTGGATGAGGGCTTTATTTACCCCGGCGGCTTCAGCTATTTCGGAGGTTCTTGCGCCGTGGAATCCCCGTTCCGCGAATATCATATAGGCAGCGGAGATGATCTTTTCTCGAGATGATGTTTTATCGCTTCCCGCCATTTTAACTAACCAGTTAGTTAATTTAGCCCAACATCACAACGCTGTCAAGGGAAAAATTGTGGAAAAACCGTTGACTAAATGAGAGAAAAAGTTGTATAAATAAAAACGAGGTGAGAAATATGGTGGAAAAGGAACTGAAGCTGGAAGAAGGGCTAAAAGAGGTAGTCGAAGCCACCAAGGAGTTCTTCAAGCGGATAAAGGAGGACACCAACAGAAGCCTAACGGTCCTGACAAAGAAGGGGGAGATTCGTTCCATTAAAGAGGCAAAAGAAGGGAAACTCCGCCAGCTCGGTGATCTGGTATATAAGAAAACAAAAAAGGGAGAGCTCACCCTCTCTCCCGAGATACAATCAATTGTGGACGATATAGAGAAGCTGGAGAAAAAACTCAAGAAAAAAGAAAAGGAATTAGCAAAGCTTACTAAGGAAATAGGGAAGAAAGATCCTCACGATTAATCCGCTTTTGGTGGGGCTATAGCTCAGTTGGGAGAGCGCGTGACTGGCAGTCACGAGGTCACGGGTTCGAATCCCGTTAGCTCCACCATTTTATTTATATCCTGAGATAGCCTCTCATTCCTCACTACCGTCGAGAGAGAAGCTCGTTGACAATCCCCTTTCCCATCAATATCATCAACTTAGAAGAGAATTATTAAGGAGGCAGTTATGCTTGAGAAGATCCGGGAAGATATGAAGAAAGCCCTCAAAGAGAAAAACGAAGTCGCCCTCTCCGCCCTGAGGCTTCTCCTTTCCGAGATAAAGAATGCGGAAATAGAGAAAAGGGGGAAGCTCGAAGAAGGAGAGATAATAAACATCATCAGACGCTCAATAAAGAAGCGAAAGGAGGCGATAGAGCTTTTCGAAAAGGGAGGAAGAGAGAAGCTGGTGGCGAAGGAGAAAAAGGAGATAGAGGTCCTTTCGAAGTACCTCCCCAAGGAGCTATCCGCTGAGGAGATCGAAAAGATCGTAGGCGAAATAGCAGAAGAGGTGGGGGCAATGGGTCCCTCCGATATAGGTAAGGTGATGCGGGAGCTGATGAGCCGGTTCCGGGGGAGGATCGACGGTAAATTAGCAAAAGAAATCGTAGAGAAGAAACTCAAGGGGGAAGCAAAGGAAAATGGCTGATTTCGTCTTGGTAAGCGCCTGTCTCTTCGGTATCCCCTGCCGTTACGACGGCACCCACTCCCTAAGGAAGGATTTAGTGAGGAAGCTCGCCGGCTATCAGGTGATCCTCTTCTGTCCCGAGGTCGCCGGCGGACTCCCCATACCTCGCCCTGCTGCCTGGCTCGAAGGAGGGGATGGGG
>JAGGZT010000031.1 GCA_021161905.1 Acidobacteriota bacterium
CGAGGAAATCCCCGCCCCCCCCGAGGGGGGTGCCCCCTCCACCCCCGCCACTACGATCAGCACCCGGGCGGAAATTAGCTCATCACGATGGGAAAAGAGCCGATGGATCCCCGCCACTCCTACATCGTAGATCCTCGCCACTTTGTTCCCCATCACCTCGGCGGTGAACGCCGCCTCTTCCGCCACCGGAAGATCGGAGGTACCGGCGGAAACAACGCCGATCACCCCTTTCCCCAGAATCTCCTCCTTCACATTTATCGCCACTGCCCGGGCAGTCTCATCCACTTTCGCCTTTGGGAATCTCTCCCTCACCTTTCTTAGTCCATCGTCGCTAAGTCTGGTAATGAGCACTGTTTCTCCTTTATCCACCATCTGCTCGGCTATCTTCACTATATGCTCCGGCTTCTTCCCCAAACCAAGGATTACCTCGGGGAAACCCTTCCTCAGTCCTCGGTGGTGATCGATCTTGGCGAAACCGAGATCCTCAAAGGGAAGACACTTGAGGCGAGAAAGAGCATCCTCTATAGAAAGATCCCCCGTCCTGACCCGTGAAAGAAGCTCACGAAGATATCTTTCCTCCACCTTACTCCTCCAGTAAAACCATATACGATGATACCAGAAAAGACGCCAATGTTAAACTGGCTTGAGAAGAAAGGGGAAAGTACACCGTGAAACCGTTGACAATCTCCAGCCCGAAAAGTAAGATTGAGGAGATGTTCCTAAGAATTTCCTCTTCGGCGTATCCAATTCGGATGGTAAAAAGCCAGAAAAGGAGGAGAAAACATATACCTCGATGAAGATAAAAAGGAATGACTTGGTCCTCGAGATAGGAAGCGGTGCTACCCCTCACCCTCGATCCGATATTTTAGTGGATAAGTATTTCGCCAATGTGGAACGGGGAACAGGTGATTTGAAGATAGACCGCCCTTTGGTAATAGCCGATGGTGAGGCGCTTCCCTTTCCCGACAAAAGTTTCGACTACATCATCTGTTCTCACATCTTGGAACATGTGGAACATCCAGATCGGTTCCTAAGGGAGATATCCCGGGTGGGGAAAAGGGGTTACATCGTCTCACCCTCTGAAGTGGCAGAAAAGCTCTTCTTCTGGGGCTATCACAAATGGTATATAACCAAGGTAGGAGATACACTCTATTTGAAACGCAAAAACCTCCCTAACCTCTTTGGTGGCCTCTTTCATCATCTACAGCGAAACGATCGGTTCTTCAGCTCCTTCTATTACGCTCACCCAGAGTTATTTCTCGTCGAGCTCGAATGGGAAGGGGAGGTTAAGTTCGAGATACTCCCAGAAGACGCATCTTCGCCTTGGGACTTAGGCGATAAGGAGTTCCTGAAAAAAATAACCACTTCAAAGAAAAGAAGACTCCGTCCTTTTATAAACCTAATCTCTCCTCCAGGGTGGCGAGATCGTCTGGGAGAGATCAAGCGGGAGTTCCTTCGAAGGTTATTCCAAAGAAAAAAGACAAAGAAAAATGGAAATTAAAGAAGCTATTATCAAATTAATCTTCCCTTTTAAGAAGAAATCAACCTATATCATCCTCGCCTCATCGATCATCCTCATCCTCCTCTCATATCAGACAAAAAGACCTTACACCGCTCATATGGGTACCTTCTTCGAGAAGAGAATAAGCGGGTTCCGGGAATCGGTGGAGGAAGAGAACGACATCCGCTTCCGCTGGACACTCGGCGATGCCGAAATCCGCCTCCCCATCAAGGACTACCGAGGAGCCCTGCTTATCGAGATAAACTCCGCAAGGAAGATAAATACCCCCGCCAGGGCAGAGATATATGTCGATGGAAGGCTCGTCGGGGAATTCACCCAGCAATCTGAAGGATATACCACGAGGAGTTTCCTCGTCCCGGAAAGAAAGAGAAAGGGAGAGCTCGCCATCAGGATAATAACCCACACCAGAGGACCGGGAAATCTGGGAATAGCGGTGAACTTCATCCGGGTAAAGTTCATCTCTCCCTCTTCGTTCCTCATGCCCGAAACACCCCATCTTCTTTCCCCATTCATCATCCTCCTCCTCATCCTGATCCTCTATGCCTTCTCCGGGCTTCCCCGTTCCTTTGAGCTCCCGTTTCTCCTTCTCGGAGTTTCTCTTTCGATCCTCGTCCCCCTCATCTTCGGGATCCTGGGAGCGGAGTTTATCCTGAAATGCTTCTTCCTCGTTCCGCTCAACCTCGCTTTTTTCATTGCGATACCCCTCCTTGGCAGAAAATTTCCCCTCTTGAGACTCGAACAGGGGGGAAAAACTCTTCTTTTCTCCCTCATCCTGGCGGGAAGCCTCATTGAGGCGATCGTCCTCTTCACCCCAGCAATAGAGGTCCGCGACTTGATGTATTACTACCATCGCCTCCTCACCCTAAACCGGGCAGGGATTATCCCCCTCGCCAAAAAAATAGCCCTCGACCGCGCCCGCCTCTGGAGCCTGGGAATACCTTTCCCCTTCTCCCCATTTTATTTCGTCCTTCTTTATCCTTTCGCTCTCCTCATCAACAACCCCTTCACCGCCATCAAGCTCACCGCCCTCACCTTTGATCTGGTGGGAGCCTGTGCTCTTTTCCTCGTTGTAAGAAGGCTTGGCGGCTCTCTCTTCTCCTCAGGTCTTTCCACCCTCTTCTTCTTCCTCCTTCCTCTTGAACCCCACATCCTCCATTACGGGCTTTTCTCCAACCGAGCAGGGGAGATAATGTCGATCATCGCCCTCTCCTTTATCGCCCTTTCCTGGGGAAAATTAGGGAAAAGGGGGATCATTATCATAAGCTCTATCTTAATCGCCCTCCTTCTCCTGAGCTATCCGAGCAATCTGCTTGGAGGGATCTTCCTCCTCCCCACACTCGCCATAAGCTCATATCTCTTCTTTGAAAAGAAGAAAAGGAGCATAATCGCTCGTGCCATCATCATTTCCTTCATCATCGGGGTACTTCTCTCCTTGATCATCTACTACGGCTATTTCCTGAAACCGACCTTGAATAGGATCATCGAGATGAGGAAGATGGGAGGGCTAACCCTCAGGGTGAAGAAACAGTACCTTCCTCAGGCATGGGAGGGGAAGGAGATGGTGCGGCTACTTCTCTTCGATCTCACCGGGATCCCCTTCCTCTTCTTAGCCGTTTTCGGCATCTACTCTCTGATAAAGAGGAAGAAGACCTGCCCCGCTTTGTCCTGGCTTACCCTCTCTTGGGTGGTGGTAGGCTCTCTTCTCTTCGCCTCAGGCTTTTTCCTTGGGGTGTTCAAAAAGCAGATGATATTCCTCATCCCGGCACTCATCATCGCCTCAGGGGAGGGGGGAAATTATCTACTAAGAAGCAAAAAGATCTACCGGCTCATTGGGATCGCCCTGATTGCCCTCTCCCTATTTCAGGGGGTTGATTTCCTCATCCGATTAGCAAGGGGGTTTTCCTGATGCGGATACTCTATGTGGCTCCGGGCATTCCCATTCCGGGGAGCCATGGCGGATCAACCCACACCTTCGAGGTAGCAAGGGGACTATCACTTCTTGGCCATAAGGTCCTCATTGTCGCTAAAAGAGAGAACCTAAGACAGAAAAAAGGGGAGGCGATTGAAGGGATCGAGGTCTACCGTGTCCTACCCCTCATCCCGCGGAAGCTCCTCGAATGGCTTGCCCTCCCTTCGATCCTTTGGTTGGCAAGAAGGTGGAAGCCCGATGTCATTCTCGAGCGATACTACAACTTCGGAGGCGGAGGGATCATCACCGGGGCTCTCCTCGGCATTCCTTCGGTGCTTGAGGTAGTCTCTCCGGTAGTCGATCATCCCGGGTCGAAAAAAGCGCTGATCGACCACCTCTTCATCATCCGTCCGATGAAACGCTACCGGGAATGGCTTTGCCGAAGGAGCAAGGCTATCATCTCTCCTATACGGGAGATACTCCCTGAGGGGCTACCTGAGGGGAAAATACACCTTCTCCATACCGGGGCAAACCTCGCCCTCTTCTCGCCCGAGCGATATCGTAAGGACGAGGAGCGAAGGAAACTCGGCATCCCCAAGGAGATGGTGGTGATAACATTCCTCGGAAGCTTCCGCAGTTGGCATGGCGTCCTCGATTTCATAGAGGCGGGGAAGATGGTCCTCTCTTCCAAAAGAAAAAATATCCTTTTCCTGATGATAGGAAGTGGACCCCTCTACAAAAAGACTGAGGAGATCATTACCAGATCGAACCTTAAAGAGCACTTTCTCCTCACCGGAAAGGTTCCCTACTGTGATGTCCCTGCCTTTCTCTCCGCCTCAGATATCGGGGTAGCACCGTTCAATAGCGAAGGGTTTCCCTCTCTCAAGCTCGGCTTCTATTGGTCGCCCCTCAAGATATTCGAATATCTGGCAATGGGGTTGCCGGTAATAACCATCGATATCCCTCCGCTTAATGAGATCGTGCGAGACAAAGAGGAAGGACTTCTTTACCCTGAAGGAGACATCCAGGCACTCGCTGAGAGAATGCTATATCTCATTGAAAACGAAGCAGAAAGAAGGAAAATGGGAAAAAAGGCGCGAGCTCGTTCGACGCTATTCAGCTGGGAGCGCCAAACAAAGAAAATAGACGATATACTAAAAAAGGTGGTGAGATATGCGGATATTGATAACCACTGACTCGTTCCCACCGGTAGCTGGTGGAAGCGGTTGGAGCACTTATTATCTCACCCGCGCCCTGAGGGATGAGGGGCATGAATTGATGATCATAAAGGGAACCATCAGGGCTGAAGGGGTGAGGGAGTTCGAATACGACAAGCTCAAGGTGGTGGAGTTCGGCATCGACTATCGAAAGATATCCCTTATGAAAAGGCTTAAAAAGCGAGGGTATTTCTTCCTTCCCTTCTATCACTTCCTCACCGAGCAGGTTCAGAAATGGACACCGGACATAATCCACGCCCAGCATCAGCTCACCGCTCCCCCATCGATAGAGGTGGGAAAGAGCCTCGGGATACCAGTAGTGGTCACGGTGCGCGATTACTGGCCCCTCTGCTTCCACTCGACCAAGCTCAAAGGGAACGAACCTTGTCCCGGCTGTAGCTTCGCCAACCTAATCTCCTGTTTTTCTGCCCGCTTCCCCGGGCTTACCCTGTTTCTCCCTTTTCTTCTCCCCTTGGCTCTCGCCAATCTCCGGTTTAAACAGGAAAATCTAAAAAGAGCGGATAAGATAATCGCGGTTAGTCACCATATAAAGCGAGAGCTCTTGCGTCTATTTCCCGAGGAGAAGATAGCAGTCATACCAAACATACTCGACACCAACGCCATCGAAAAGATAGCATCTACCCCACCGCAGACGAAGATAAAAGGGGAATTCCTCCTTTATGTGGGAAAGCTCGCCGTAAATAAAGGGGTGAGACTGCTTCCCAAGCTAATGGAGAGACTCAAAACCGAGCTTCCCCTGGTAATCGCTGGCGAAGGACCGTTAAGGAAAGAACTCGAGGTAAGAGGAGAACGAAGTGGCTTAAACATAATCTTCACCGGTTGGATTTCGAACGAAGAGGCAATCAGGTTGATGCGACGGGCGAGGGTACTCCTTTTCCCCTCCGCCTGGGAGGAACCGCTAAGCCGGGTGCTCCTCGAGGCAATGGGGGCAGGAGCAGTGGTCTCCGCGATAAACACCGGGGGGACCGAGGATATAATCGAAGATGGAGTAAATGGGCTCCTCGCTGATAGTTTCGAGAAATGGATGAGGGATGTGGAAAGGCTCCTCACCGATCTCGAACTCTCAAAAAGGCTCTCAGAAAACGCAAGAAAAACAGCCAAAGATCGCTACGAAGCAAAGGTACTCGTCCCCAAATACGAGGAGCTTTACAAAAATGCCATCTCCGCATACGAGAAGGAAAAGAAGCGATAACCTCCTTCTCTGTGATATAATTAAATCTCAAAATGAAGGTAGCCATATTAGCAAGGAATCTTTATCCCTATCACGGCTTCGGTGGTCTCGAACGCCATATCTACTTCTTAACAAAACATTTAGAGAAAAGAGGGGTGGAATTCGTTCTCCTTTCAAGCCCGCCAACCAGAACCTATTCCCCTCTTGAGGAGCCGTCAGGGGAAAAGCTTTTTGTTTCTTCTACAAGAATCCCCCTTCTGGGAAAGCTCAAGCGAACGGTGATCCTCGATCGGATAACCAACTATTATCTCTTCAGCAAAAGGCTGGGGGAAAAAACCGAGGAGTTGGCGAGAAGGGGTGAGATAGACATCGTCTATGCCCATGGGCTTGCCGGCTACGGTTACGCCCTTCGTTTTGCGAGAAACAGAGATCTTCCTCCGCTCATATTGAACCCTCACGGGATGGAGGAGTTTCTCACTACCAATCCTCTGAAATACATCCTCTATACCCCATTCCGCCACTGGGTGCGGAAAGCAGCGGAGAAAGCGGTCAAGGTAATCGCCACCGATAGCTGTATGGTGGAAACCGTTATCCGTGAGCTTAAGGTCTCGAAAGAGAAGATAGCGGTAATACCAAATGCAGTGGATATCAACTACACCAAACGGTATGTAAACAAGGATAAAATGAAAGAGGTGGCTTCTCGGTATCTTCTCGAGGGGAAAAAAGTGGTGGCAATAAGTGTGGGGAGACTGGAGCGGAACAAGGGGTTCGATCTGGTGGTTCGTGCCCTTGCTGATCTTAAGAAGAAATTGAGAATAAATTGGGCATGGGTGCTGGTGGGGGACGGCTCAGAACGGGAAAGGCTGAGGAGGATGGTGGAGAAGGAGAGCCTCTCATCCAATGTAGTGATGACGGGACGGGTTTCCGACGAGGTGCTCGAGAATTTGTTCTCCTTATCCCATCTCTTCATCCAACCAAGCCTTTATGAGGGAAGCTCGATCGCTACCCTCGAGGCAATGGCACACGGGCTTGCCATCCTTGGGAGTGCTGTCGGGGGCATCCCGGACAAGATCGTCCCCGGGGAAAACGGTTATCTCCTTCGCCCCGGCGATATTTCCGATCTTAAGGAGAAGCTCGCCTTCCTCCTCCCTAATAAAGATAAGCTAAGAAAGATGGGTAGTCGCTCTTTGCAATTGGTTGAGAGGTTCTCTTGGGATAAAATAGTGGAGAGACATATCGCACTCTACCGAGAAGTGGTGGATGTTAGCTAAGCAAAAAGGAGGGGAAATGGCACGGGCAAAGGTCGCCGTTCTTAAAACAAAACCGGAAACGGTTTTAGAGGATTATAAAAAGCTTCTCCACTTAGCCGATTATCAGAAATACCTTCCTAAGGAGAACGAAACCGCGCTCAAGATAAACATCTCCTGGCAGAAATTCTACCCTGCTTGTTCTACCACCCCGTGGCAGCTTGAGGGGGTAATAAAAACAATGCTCGAGGATGGATATGACCGGAAAAGGATCTACGCCTGCCACAATCGAACGGTGGTGGTGAGCGCAAAAAAGGGTGAAATAGCGAACAAACACAAGCCGGTGGTGGAGAAATACGGGCTTCGCAATATCCATCTTTACGAAAGGGAGGAGTGGGTAAGATACGAACCAAAAGGGGAAATCCTCGCTCTATACGACATCTTTCCCAAAGGGATCTACATCCCGAAACGGTTCATCGGCTCTAATATCATCCATCTCCCCACGATGAAAACCCATGTCTTCACTACGATGACTGGAGCGATGAAGAACGCCTTCGGCGGGCTTCTGAACGAGCGTCGGCACTGGACCCATTCGGTCATCCACGAAACCTTGGTCGATCTCCTAACCATCCAGAAGGAGATCCATCCCGGACTGTTTGCGGTAATGGACGGAACCTTCGCCGGAGATGGACCGGGACCCCGGTGTATGATCCCCTATGTCAAGGGCTATATACTGGCGAGCAACGATCAGGTGGCGATAGACGCTATCGCTGCCAAGATGATGGGGTTCGACCCACTCTCGCTCAAGTTCATCCGCCTTGCCCACGAACGAGGACTCGGAGTTGGAGACCCCGCTGAGATCGAGGTGGTGGGCGAGGATATATCCGGGGTCAACTTCGGCTTCCACGGAGAGGAAAACACCTTCGCCAGCCGGGGACAAAAGATGATCTATTGGGGGATATTCCACCCCTTAGAAAAGCTCCTCCTTCGCACCCCGCTCGTTGTCTGGGCTTACCTCGCCTCCAGGCTCTACCACGACTTCTACTGGTATCCTATAATAGGAAAAAGACGGGTGAAGAAGATGCTCGAGACTGAATGGGGCAAACTCTTTCTTAAATATTGAGGAAAAAACCGATGAAAAGAAGAAATTGGGCTATCATTTGTTTGGTGGGGGTTTTTTCCTCCTTTCTTCTCTCCTGCGGAGGTAGGAAGGTAGAAGGTGCTGGTTGGGGTTATGGTCGATATGACCTTGTCTCCAATCTCTCTTCCCTTGAGGTGGATAATTTCTTCATCAATCTTGGCTTAAGGAGCAACCGTTATTTTTTGAAGTCAGGCTGGGCGAAGGAGAACGAGGTCGAACCCTCAGGGACGAGCTTCGTCTGGGCGGTGGGCAGGGTTTCTGAAGTCGATTTCCCTCCGATGAGAAAGAGGGATCGGATACTTCATTTCTCCGCCCATTCCTTTTCCCCACCCGGTGCCCCCGGACAGAGGGTGAGGCTCTTCTTCAACCGGAAGTTCATTGGTGAAGCGAAGCTGGGAAAGAGGTTCAACCACTACTCATTTCCGATCAAGGGAAAATACTTCAAGGAGAACGAGGATAATCGTCTGGAACTCATCCATCGTTATGCCATCTCCCCAGCCAATGTTCCGGGGATGGGAGGGGATAAGCGGAAACTCGCCGCCTCCTATGATTACATCGCCCTGGTTGCCAAGGGGAAGGATCTCAGGAAAACCCCCAGAACCTATCTCAAATACACCGCCTACGTCAGGCGTGGTGAGGCGAGAGAGGCTATTGCTCTTCCTCCTGGTGGTGAGTTCAGGTTAGGGGTGAAGCTCCCCAACGAGGAACCGATAAAACTCATCTTCTCTCCAGCGGTAAACGATTTCTTCCAGGATAACCTGAGCTGGGCGAGGTTCAGGATAACCCTCAGCTCTGAGGGAAGAGAGGAGGAGTTATTCTCTTCGGAGAGGAAAAGGGGTGAGGTGGCTGACGAATGGCGGATGGAGGAGGTTGATCTAAGCAGGTATCGGGGGAAGAGGATAGTCCTCTGGTTCAAAGTCGAAGGGGAGGGGATAAAGGGAAAACCGGCTGAGGTTGCCTGGGTCAATCCCCATATCATTGCCGGCGGCCTTAAGCCTCCCAAGAGATTGAATGTGATCCTCTATCTCATCGATACCTTAAGAGCAGATCACCTCGGCTGTTATGGAAACCCCTACATCAAAACACCAAACATAGACAGATTGGCGAAGGAGGGGGTTCTCTTCGAGAATGCCTTCGTCCAATCCTCCTGGACAAGACCCTCAACCGCTACTATCTTAACCTCCCTCTACCCAACAGAACATGGGGCGATAACCGACCACGATAGACTTCGGCCCTCCTTAATCACTATAGCAGAGATATTGAGGCATTATGGCTATTACACCCTGGGATGCGTTAATCAACCCAATGTAGCTGCTGAGATAGGGTTCTATCAGGGATTTGACCGTTACCTGGTAGCTTATAAACGGCTCCACCTTCATCCCCTCTTCTCTGACAAGATGAACGAGATGATCTTCCCCTGGCTTGAGGAGTTTAAGGATAAGCCCTTCTTCCTTTATGTCCATACCGTGGATCCCCATGACCCCTACATTCCCCCTCCACCGTACGACAGGATGTACGACCCCGATTATAAAGGGAAGATATGGGGAGACTCTAAAACCCTTATTGAGATAGGGAGGGGAGATATAGAGATCACCGAGCGGGATAGAAAACACCTCATTGCCCTCTACGATGGGGAGGTTACCTATAACGATAAATCGGTAGGAAAGCTGATGAGGAAACTGAAGGAGCTCGGTATCGCCGATAATACCCTCATCATCATCATTGCCGACCATGGGGAGGAGTTCCTGGAACACGGAGGAACTCGCCATGGACACACCTTATACAACGAGGTGCTCCATATCCCCCTCATTTTTCACTGTCCCAATGCTCTCCCCAAAGGGAAAAGGATCAAAGACCTGGTAAGAGCTGTGGATGTCCTTCCCACTATCCTTAATATCCTCGACATCCCTCTCCCGAAGAAGATCGAGGGCAAAAGTTTACTCTCACTTATCAAGAAAGGGGGAAATCCGGGGATATCTTACTCCTTCGCCGAACTCGACCGTTATGGCAAAAACCTCCGCTCCCTCCAAAACGACAAATGGAAATTGATCCACTACCCCTACCGACGGGAGAAAGGGGAATTCTACAATCTGAAGGATGATCCAAAAGAAAAGAAAAATCTATTTTACGGGAGAAAACCCCCCGCCTACAACGAGTTGAACAAGAAGCTTACCGAAATACTTAAAAAACTGAAGGGAGAAGCAAAGAAATTCCATCGAATTAAGGTAGAGAAGCTGGACAAAGAGACATTAGAGCAACTAAAAGCGCTGGGATACATTCATTAAAAAATGGGCAATAAGCTGCTGAATATCTTGCTGTGCCTTTTAGGTTCCGGTTTGCTCTTATTACATATTCTTGATCTTCCCCAATATCGTTTTTGGTTCTCCCTCTCTTTTCTTCTTCTCCTCTTCTTCCGGGTAATGGTGAATAGGGGGAAAAAGCGGAAAGGAATTGCTCCCTCCACCTTCTTTGATAAGATAGAGACCCCTCATCTCATCCTTATTGCCATCTTCCTCCTTTACCTCCCCCAGATATACCCAAAAATAAAGGGAGATGGCGTTCTCTACTACGCCTATCTCCGTTCGTTCCTTATCGATTTTGATCTAAATTTCGCAAACGATTTCGCTGGCTTTGGCTATATGGGAAAGATCACCTCGGCAGGGCTCCCGGCAAATCCGGTTTTTTTCGGCTGTTCCCTCTTCTGGCTTCCCTTCTTCCTCCTCGCTCATATAGTGAGTTTCTTGGGGAATATACTTGGGGGAAACTTTCCCTTGGATGGCTTCTCCTCGGTTTACCAGCGAGCGATAACCCTGGGCTCCGCCCTCTACATCCTGGCAGGTATCATCCTTATCTACCATCTCTTAAAAAAGAGATTTTCCCCTGGTGTCTCACTCCTCTCAGCACTTGCCATCTGGCTTGGCACACCGCTTTTTTACTATATGGTAGCCAACCCCTTCCTCGCTCATGGGATCTCGATGTTTGCGGTGACCCTCTTTATATTTCTCTGGTTCAAAAATAGAGAGAAAGAAGGGAAATGGAGGGCAGGATTGATCGGGCTTTTTGCTGGTCTTTCCGCCGCCGTTCGCCCCCAGAATGTGGTTTTCTTTGCCATTCCCTTTCTGGATTTTCTTTTCTCCTTAAAACATTCTAACAGGACACCCTTAAAAGAAAAATGGAGGGATATGGCTTTCCTCCTTTCCGGCTTCGCCCTTCCCCTCCTAATCCAGATGATATTGTGGCGGATGATCTTCGGTTCTCACTTCCTCTCCGGCTGGCATACAACCAATTTAATCAACTGGCGACATCCGCATATCATCGATATGCTTTTCTCCGCCCGACACGGTGTTTTTACCTGGACTCCCCTCTTCTTCCTCGGGGCGATCGGAATCATCCTCCTTTTGAGAAAGAATAGGAAACTCGCCCTCTATCTTTTCGTCGCTTTCGCCCTTATGCTCTATATGAATGGGGTATTCAAGAGATGGTGGGCAGACCACTCCTTCGGAAACCGAAGGATGCTCGGCGGTAGCTTCATCTTTGCCTTTGGACTCTCTGCGGTAATTGAGGAGCTCTTCCGCCGGCCAAAACTCCTTGCCACTCTGCTCATCCTCTCTCTCATCATCTGGAACATCAACTTCGCTACTGCCTTCAATCAGAACCTACTCGGCGATAGAAGCGAAGCCGTTCCCTTAAACAGGGTACTTATGATCGAAGGAGAATACATCTACCGCCTATGTTATCAACTCACCGCCAAACTGAGCGACGCACTGGCGTTTCGGATCTATGAAAATTATAAGGGGGTGTGGCTCTTCTCCGGTCCCCGAAACCTCAATGGGGTAATCGACATCGGGGCAGAACCAGATGATATCCGCTGGGAACTGATCGGAAACGGTTGGAGCAAAAAGAAAAAACTCGATGAGGTGAGCTTCCGCTACTCGGAGGGGAAAACCTCGATCCTCCGTTTCCCTCTATATGAGCGTGCTAAATTGATCGTTGGGATAAGGATGAAACCGATCAACCTCACAAATACAACAACCGTAGTAGTAGAGACAATGGTAAATGGGAAAAGGGTGAAGGATATTCTCCTAAGGCCGGGATGGAACAATTATCTTTTTATCGTGGAGAAATCGCTCACCAAACGAGGATTGAATGAGCTACTCTTCCGCTATCACTACAATCTAAGAGGTAACCAAAAAGAAAATTATCATCAGGAGGCAGTAGCGGTCGATCTTCTTCGATTCGCTAAGAAGAGACGATAGGAAATCTAATGAGGAAACGAGATATCTTCTCTGAGGTAGCGATCGTCATTTTCTTTCTCTTGCTTACTATCCTCTTCACCTACCCTCTCACCGAAAACTTCGGTAAAGCCATCCCCCATCTCGGCGCCGATCCGTTAATAAACCTCTGGATACTCCTCTGGGATAACCATAAGCTTCTTTCCGATCCGATGAACCTCTTTTATGCCAATATCTTCTTCCCCGAACCCCTCACCCTGACCTACTCCGAAGCGCTCCTCGCCGAAGCGCTCCTCTTCATCCCTTTCTTCCGAGCCACAGGCAACCCAGTTGCTGCCTACAATTTCGTCCTTTTCTCATCCTTCTTTCTCTCTGCCTATGGCACCTATCTTCTTGCTCGATATATAAGCGGAAGGAGAATAGCCGGAATACTCGCCGGTATAGGATTCGGCTTTTTCGCCTTTCGGTATACCCACCTTTCCCATCTTCAGCTCCTCTTTACCAGCTGGCTTCCCTTCGCTTTCCTTTTTCTTCATCGGTATTTCGCTGAAGAAAGGAGGCACCTCCTCATCCTCTCATTCGGCTTTGCTACCCTGCTCGCCCTTTCATCGGGTTATTATGCCGCTTATGGAGGGGTTCTCCTCATCATCTATTTTCTTCTCTCCCTACTTCTTATAAAAAGACCTCCTCTGCTCAAGCTCGTGAAGGACATCCTCATCGCCATTATCATCTTTACTCCGGTACTCCTCTTCGCCTTCTACCCCTACTACAAGGCAAACTCCACCCTCGGATTAAAAAGAAGCGTTAGGGAGAACATAGCTTTCTCCACCTCTTTCTCCGATTACCTCGCCTCCCAATCGAACCTATATCGAAACATACTCGGTGGCTTCCGGGTTAAGGAGAGTTTATTCCCTGGCTTTGCTATCTATTTCCTCGCCTTTTACTTTCTTCTTTTTGGAAGAAAGAAAAAGGACATCATCAGAAAAGAGGCTTTATTTCCTCTTTTTATCCTCACTTCTGTTGCTTTTGTCCTTTCCCTCGGTCCTGTTCTTAGGGGAAGCAATATCAAGCTCCCCTACTTCCTCCTTTACAGATTCGCCCCCGGTTTTTCCGGGCTCAGGGCGCCTGGGCGGTTCGGGATGTTCGTTATATTCGGGCTCTCCCTTTTCGCCGGCTTCGGCGGATCCTTCCTCTTAGAGCAAGTTAAAGGATGGAATAAGAGGCTTCCTCTGATGGTGCTTCTTCCTATGATCATAATTCTTGAAAACATAAGCATCCCCCTAAAGATAGGCAGACCCGATATGAAGATAGACCCTGTCTATCGCTTCTTGGCGGAAAGACCAGGGGACTTCGCCATCCTCGAGCTTCCCCTCTACCACATCCCGGGAGGGAATCTGCACTACCAACTCGCTTCCCGGGCTCACTTCAAAAGACTGGTGAACGGCTGTAGCGGATACCTCCCCCGCTCCTATCTCCTTCTCTATCAGCAGATGGCTGATTTCCCCTCGAACTCTTCGATCGAATATCTGAAGGAGAATTATCCTATCCGATACATTATCGTTCATCTCGACCGATTGGGGAACGAGGGGAAGGGGAAGGTGCCCTCGAGGGAGAAATTCCTCTCGAGACTTACCCAGTTCCAAAAAGACCTCAAAAAAGAAGCCGAAATAGGCGGTACCCTCATCCTCCGTCTGATGAATGGAGGAAGAGGAGAAAAGATCCGCCGTTTCTTTCCTGGTTTTATGCTCCGCGGGAGAAAGATCGTCCTTACAACCCGAGGGGAAGGAGAATTTCGCCTAATCCTGAACGGGGTAGAAATTGGAAGGGGGAAAACCGCAAAAAGGGGGGGAACCCTTTTCTTCGCCCTTCCTAAGAGGCTAATCCGGGAAGGAAGAAACGAAATAATTGTTAAAGGGAAAAGAGGGGAGATCGACATCTCCTCCATCATTCCCTATTGAAACCTCCTTTTAGGGTGCCTAAATACGAGATAATCAACCGCCCCGCCAAGCATTCTGCCATCTTTGTTTCCCTTCAACACCTTCGCCGGAGGAATGGCATAGCTTAAGACGATCTTTACCTCGTTCACCCCCTCTCTGAAATAGCGTTTGGGTACAGCTATCTTGTAAGTGGTATATGCTGGAGAAAGCCTGAGTGATGAGGTGAATTCCCCATTCACCAGAAACTTAGCCACCTGCGGCGGTGCTCCGGGGAAGGAGAAGGAGCGCATCCTGAGCTCGATGATGTAATCGCGGGGACGAAAGAGGGGGAAGAGAAAAGTTCCCTCCCTTCCCTTTATCCAACGGAAGGTAGTTCCATCCGGGTCCTGCTCCTTCCCATACCAACCACGACCGAGGAAGAAAGCGTCGTTACCTCCTACATCTATCCCCGGGTTATTGAAGCGCCTCCCCACTAAAAGATCATACCGCTCGGGCGAAACCCGGAAGCGGAGGGCAAAGAGGAGATTGGCAGGATAGGAAAACGGGTTCCCTATCTTGGAGTAGAGAAGTTTCACCCCAGACGCTGCCGCCTCCCCCATCGAAACCACATCACCAGGTGGAACCAGATGGTAGTAATACTCAGCCATAAATACAATATTCGCCAGGATGAAAAGGGAAACAAATCCATAAACGAGCAGGAAGGGATGTTTCTTCAAGAACTCAAGAAAAGCGGAAAGACCGACAGCAAAATAGGGAAGAAGGGAGCCAAATCGACGCGCTCCAAACGCCCAACCAGCCCACCAGTCGTATATTGAGGCATTGACATATGTCATAAGGAGAAAGACAAGGAAAAAGGTAAGGACGAACCTACGCTCCCGGCGAAGGAAAAGGAAAGAGCCGATAAAGCCAATATATACCACTGGGCTCCAGGGGAAAAGTCCATGGCGAGAGGAAAAAAGCACCTCGAAGAAAGCGGGCTTGCCGAAGGAGAGCCTTCCTCCTTGAGGGATGGTGAAGAACCTCCCATAGATCACCTTCCAGGCGATAACCTGAGGGAGAAAAACGACAAAAGCGGAAAGGGCAAAAAGCATCCCGAAGAGAAACATTCGCTTCGCCTCTTCACTTTTCCCTTCCTTCAAGCTTTTAATGAAATCGCCAAGCCAGCAAAAGGCAGGAAATAAGAGAAAGAGGGCATTCTGCCAGCGAACGAGCATAAGGAGCCCTCCCAAAGCCCCAAGAACGAGATAACGCCTAAAATCCATCTTTCCTCGGAAGCGGAGGAAGAAATAGAGAAAGAGAGAGCTCACGAAGAAGGAAGGGGCGTGAGACATAAAAGGTTCGAAAACCTGATACCAGGGGAGAAAACTACCCAACCAGATCCCAATAGCAGAGAGGAAGGCTATCCATTTACTGAAAAACCGCCGTAGGCTAAGGTAAAGAAGAATAACCCCAAATGTCCCATAAACGAGGCTGCCAAAAGAGCAGGCGGTGGTGTAAGGATAGGAAAAACCATCCAGGGGAAGACTACCACCAAAAATATGGGCAAAATAGGTCGCTATATGGGCAGAAAGATAGAAAGGGAGCCAAAGAAAGGAAACTCCAATGGCGAACACATTCGGCAGATGCCCGGTAATGGTTGGCTTGATATAAGGGAGAGCGCGCACCTTGAGCCTTGCATACTCGTTTGCGAAATTCAGGTCTCGGTCAAAGACAAGGGAGCGAAGATAGGAGAAGTAGAAACTACCATCACTACCAAGCCTTCCCCCATAAGCAGTGAGAAGAAACAAAAGCAAAAGAAAAATGGAGACGATTATGAAGATGGGAATATCTATCGTTCGATAGATCCGAGGAAGGGTTCCAACATCTGGATACCTTCTCGAAAGCAATGATGAAAGAAAAAGAAGAAGAGTGAAGCTTATGAGAAGAAGGACGAAGGAAAACTCAGGTGTCCTCTCATAACGAAAACCAGGGGTAAGGATTACCAGATTGAAGAGGAGAAAAAAGAGGAACGGGGGAAGGAAATAGACAATTCTTCGCTCCCAATATCGTTTCATTGTTCTTTCCTACTCTATATAACCAAGTGCCCGGAGCCTTTCTTCCGTCTCCTTGTCCAGCTTTATCTTCTTTATCTCCCCTGTTTTCTTTGCCGAGGTCTCTTCATACCAGCTGAGGAGCAAGCTATAAAGATACTTCCTTAAAAGAGGATGTCCAAAGATAATGTTTCTCCTTTCACCAGGATCACCTTTAAGATCGAAGAGGAGATGCATCCCCTTTTTCCCATCATAGATGTATTTGTAGCGCCCTCCCCGGACCGTCAATCTGCCCAACATAGCCATAGAGTAAATATAAGGATCTCCTTCCTCCTCCTTCCCAAAGATCGCGGGAAGAAGGCTCTTTCCTTCAAAGGGGAGTTTCCTCGGATCTATCCCATAAAGCTCGCAGATGGTGGGGGCGAGATCGATGAGTTGGGCTAACGAGTCCACCCTTCTCCTTTTCACCGGAAACCTCCTCGGGAACCTGATTATCAATGGAATATGGATCATCTCGTCGTAAACGGTGGTGGTATGAAGCATTCGTCCATGCTCACGGAAGGCTTCCCCATGATCGGCAATAATGATAAAAATGGTATTCTCGTAAAGCTTCGCCCGCTTCAGATTGGAGATAAGCCTCCCCACCTGATGATCCGCATAGGCTAAACCGCCATCATAAAGGGCAACGATATGGTCGAGATCCTCCTTAGTTATTGGAAGTTCCTCCTTATCTATCTTACTGAGGGTGATTACATCTCCCTGAGGTTTTCTCCAGCAATTTTTGTCAAACATTCCCATAAAGAAGGGAGGAGAGATATAGGGTTCATGGGGCTTCATTATGTGGAGGAAGGCAAAGAAGGGCTTACCAGGAGGAAGGCTCCTCACCCAGTTGATCACCTTGCCAACAAACCAGGGGGTAGCAGTAGGATCGATGGGATTGCCTCGCAGTCGGAAGAGTTCTACGAAGTGATCGAAGCCCTGCCCATAGCCATGTGCCAGAGAGATTACCGGGCTATCAGAGAAGCAACCGGTGATAAATCCATTTTTAGATAAAACTTCGGCAAGGGTAACCATCTCCTCGGGCAGGCGATCATTTTGCCCTCTTATCTTGTGTGTCGTGGGATAGAGTGAAGTCATAATGGTAGGGAGGGAAATGATAGTATACGCCCCCTGGGAGAAGGCATGTTCAAAGATCACCCCCTCACTCGCCAACCTGTCTATAGTCGGGGTCGTTTTCCGATGATAACCATAACAGGAGAAATGATCCGCCCTCGCTGCATCGAGAAGGATGATGATCAAATTGGGGGGTGGATTCGCTGCCTTTCTAAGCTCCGTTAGATCAACTCCCCTCTCTCCCCGTTTTTTAGGAGCCATAATGCGAGGGGAGATAACCTCGATACTGCCCTTACCCTTACTCCCCTCTGCCTTGAAGATGAGCTCAATAACTTCTCCCCTGAGCGAAGATAGGGGTATCTCGATCCGCTTCACCTTACCTCTTCGAGCAGAAACTGTTTTTAACACCTTATCCCTATTTTCGGTATGGACGATTACACTCAATCTGGCGCTATCTCCCCGAAGGTAAAAGCGGAGAACATCCCCTTCATCCGGCTTCAAGAAGAAGCCAACTCCCCTTCCTGGGCGGAGAACAAATCCCTCCCTTCTCCGCTCGCCGATAAGAGCCTTTTTTATCTCAAAAAGCTCAGAAAGCTCATTTTCTGGGATCACCTCATCACCCTTGGTGAGATAAGCCATCTCTATGAAAGAAGGGTGATAGGGATTGCTCAATTCCAATCTTAACTCGCCTCGCTCAGCTACCCCTTCAGGAAGCGGAAGATGATACCAGGATGTCCCCGGATTTAGCCCCAACCGTATCAGCTGGAAGTCGTTTATCTTTATCTCCCCCTCAGCCGGCTCTTCCCCCTCCAATCGGATGCGAAGGTGAAGCCAGGACCCCCCTTTCTCAAAAGAAGTAAGGAGAACCGTCTGCCCGAAGGAGGAACCCTTAACACCGAAATCGGTCTCACCCTGAAAGATCGGGAGAGCGATCCTCCCGGAGAGCCTTGCCCCATCGTATAGGGAAACACCTTCGATGATCCTTTCCGCCCCAAGAAAATCAAGGATGAGGTCCCGCTTGAGCCTTAAGGGCTTCTCCCTACAGCTCGAGGTAAACATCAAAAGGAGAAAAAAGATAAGATAAACCACCAATAGGCGAAACGGGCTCCCTTTCCCCATTCTCCCCTCCGTGTAAGATAAGATTATATCATCAATCCCTCTACCTTAACCACCTCCTATTGACAGACTTTTAACCCTATGTTATTAAGGAAGAGCTTTAAGGGAATAAAAGGTCCTTAAAATGTGGCAGAAGATCAAAAGAAAGCTACGAAGTTTCGGAAGGAAGGTCGCTTACTACCAGACCATATTTATCCTCGCGGTTATCTATTTCACGGTGATAGCACTTTTCTCCCTGCTTATCAAAATGGCGCGGAAGGATCTGCTCGATAAAAAATTAACTGATGAATCAAGCTTCTGGCGTAAGCGAGAAGTAACCCGGTTCGATTTGGAGGCGATCAAGCACCAGTTTTAGGAGGCAAGATGTATATCCTTGGCATATCCTGCTTCTACCACGACGCTGCTGCTTCTCTTCTTAAAGACGGGGAGATAATTGCTGCCGTCCAGGAGGAGCGGTTCACCAGAAAGAAGCATGATCCCGACTTCCCGACAAACGCCATAAATTACTGCCTCAGGGAAGGAGGAATCACTCCGGAAGATCTTTCCTATATCGTCTTTTACGACAAACCGCTCATCAAATTCGAGCGAATACTCTTCTCCCACTTAGCCAATTTCCCCCGCTCCCTTCCTTCCTTCATAAAAGCCATCCCCCCCTGGCTCAAGGAAAAGCTTTGGGTACGGGATGTGATAAGGAAGAAACTGGATTACGAGGGGGAGATACTGTTCACCGAGCATCACCTATCCCATGCAGCGAGCTCCTTCTTCGCCTCTCCCTTTTCCGAGGCGGCAATACTTACCGTAGATGGGGTGGGGGAATGGGCGACTGCAACCTACGGTGTGGGGA
>JAGGZT010000032.1 GCA_021161905.1 Acidobacteriota bacterium
ACATACTCCGAGTACTCGGCAGGTGACGCAGAAGATCAGTAGTGAAGTTCACACTGATGGTGGTCGACTGCTTATCCACTACCGGCGACTCACCGGTAACCGTTATCGTCTCCGCTACCGCCGCCACCTTCATCGTAACATTGAGAGTAGTGGTTTTACCCAATGAGACGACGATCCCCTTGCGGACAAGGGTGGCGAACCCCTCGAGCTCAAACTTCACCTGATAAACACCAGGAGGAATCGCCGGGAAGCGGAAGAACCCATGCTCATCGGTCTGGGTAACCAGCTGAGGCACGATCATCGCTGGGCTGGTGATGGTCACCGTAACCCCAGGAAGCACAGCGCCGGTCTCATCCTTCACCGTCCCGTTCAGGTTACCGGTCTGGACCGAGCTCTGGGCAAAGGCGGTGGCGGTAAGCCCTAAGGCAAAAACCACCATCACCACCCACAACAATTTTTTACTCATCGCCCTTCTACCTCCTTACATTTGATTAATCATCTAAATAAAGCTTCCATTTTTTACTAAGCAAGAGAGATGCCATTTTAGGCTCCACCGGTGAAACCTATTTAAGTATCACTTAAATAACAAATTACAACAAAAATGTCAAAACCTTGCCTTTATTTACCCCAGTCGTTGTCCCTGGATAAGTTCGGTTTTTTGAAATCCGAATTCAATTTTTTGGTCTATCCTTATAATTGTTGGTAGTAATAGTCAATTAGCGAAATAGTTCAATCCAATTTTTTGGAGGGAAAAATCTCTTCTCCGAAGAGCAAATAAGAACCGAGGGTCAGAAGAAAAACACTACCCTACCGCCTCTTCCTTCGCCTTGAGGGTGGCAAAACGCTTCTTATGAGAAGAACCATCGCGGCAATAAGTACAAGGAAGTGAAAGAAATACGCCTTTAAAATGGCATAGAGGAAGGATACAACCTTGATCCCGGTATAGAGTCGAGCCTTTGTCTCAGGGGAGAGGCGGGGCACTATTACCTCTGCTACTACCTTCCCCACATAGTAAGAAGCGGTGGAAAGTTGATCCGAAAGTTTGGAGAAAAGCCCCTTTTCTGAATCCCCCTTTCTCAATTGGGAGGTGGGTTTCATCCTTTTATCCGGATGAGTGAGGGTAGGTGGAAATAAGACGAAGGAAAAAATGCCTCCCATTAGGAAAACTACCCCCATAATAAGAAAAGCCCTTCTCCTTCTGGAGATGTTCCCCCTTCTTCTCCCAAGTCTTGCCATTTATTCAACCACCTCTGATATAAAAACGAGCTCCGCTCCATTTCTGTTTAGCAAGGGGAGAATATCCTTTAAAGATTGGACCGTTGTTATCGAAAGATGGGCGATACCAACAGCCTTTCCCCGCTCCTCGGCTAAGGAGAACAACCTCCGGAGGTTGCCCGCGACATCATCGTTGTGGGAATTGACCCCCTTATCGAGGAAGATGGTCCTCACCCCAACGCGAACCCCGAGCTCTTTTCCCTCCCTGGCGGCAACCGAATAATCGGTGGTCCGGCTATCAACGAAGAAGAGCCTCTTCTCTTTCAATACCTCAAACACTATCCTCATAAGGTCCCGATCCTCGGTAGCTCTTGAGCCCATATGATTGTTCACCCCTACCGCATAGGGGACGGTGAGGAGATCATCCTCGATCGTCCACCTCACCTCCTCGGGGCTCATATCGATGAAGATCGCTCCCTCCCCCGGGTTCTTTTCCGGATAACCAACCGGCTCCATCGGCAGATGGAGCATCACCTCAAAGCCAAGCCGATGGGCGAGCTCCGCTGACTCCCGGGAATAAGGAAGATGAGGGAGAACGGATACAGCAAGGGGACAATCAACGGAGCTGAGAAGGTCCTCAAGAAGGACGATATCATAGCCCACATCATCTATTATCAACGCTACCTTTCCCAAAGCCTTCCTCTTCCCCAGAGGGGAGTTTCTCCTCTCTTTCAAGATAAGGCGGTGGGAAACCCTATTGCCAACGACTATATTTACGATAAGCCGGTTGGGGTTTCGAGAAAAGCGAGAAGAAAGAGAAATAGAAGAGGAGGGAAGCCCCTTTCTAAGCTCTGCCACGATCCTTTCCCGCCTTTTATTGCCAGGAAAGTCTCCTCTGACCAAAATAACCCCACCCTCCCCCCTTCTCCCGGGAAGGGCTAAAGATATACCAGCCTTTTTTGCTAAAGAGGGGAGTAATTTATCTATCTTCGCCTGCGTTTCAAAAAAAACCGCCTCGGTTCTCGCCTCCCTGTTACTAAAAAGGAGGAAAAAGAAAAGGACAAAGGCGATGCTCAGCGAAACAAGGAGAATTCCGGTGAAAGTAAAGGGGAACTTCACCCTCCCCTTTACCTTGCCCCTCTTCTTCCTTATGGAGCTCCTCTTAGTAGAATTTCTCGCTCTCTTTTTCCTACTCGCTGGTGCCAATTAGATGCTCCACCGCCTTGGTCAGCTGAAGTTCGTAAGGAGATCCCCCTACCTCCTTAGCCTGGGGAAGAGGGATGGAAAAAGAGGGGATAACGCCGTGCCCCGGTAAAGAGACACCCTTGGGGGAGACGAACTTCGCCACCGAAAGGATAATGGCGGAACCATCGCTCAAGGGAATAGCCTTCCTCACTGCACCATCACCGAAGCTCTTTTCCCCCACCACCTCCGCCCGATTGTTTTCGGCGAGAGCGAGGGCAAACGCCTCGGGTATCCCCTTGGTCCGGCTATTTATCAGCACCTCCACCTTGCCAGTAAAAAACCTCCCCTTCTTCGCCCGGTAGCTGGCTATCAGTTGCCCTTTGCTTCTGAGGGAGAGGATTACCCCTCGCTCAAGAAGGAAATCCGCTGCTCTCGTCATATCGGGAAGGGAACCGCCAGAAGCATTCCTCAAGTCTATCACCAAGTAGTCGATCCCATCCCTCTCTAATTCACGAAGCCACTTCTTAAAATTGGCAACGACCCCCTTGGTAAAGGTGGGGATTTTGAAATAACCAACCTTACCCTCAATGATCCTCTTCTCCCCCCTCTCCTTCTTGAGATGATGGCGAATGAGGGATAATTCGATCTCTCCCTTGGCTCCAGCCCTCCTCACCGTGAGCTTTACCTCGCTCCCCTCATCCCCAGAAAGGAGGTTTCTCACTTGAAAAAGGGTCATCTCCCTGGTGGGACGACCCTCTATGGAGACAACCAAATCTCCAGGAAGGATCCCCGCTTTATTAGCGGAGGAACCGGAGATAACCCGTAACACCTCGGGGAAGGAGTTACTACTCCTCTTAGCGACAACGAGCCCCACACCCGCCCGCGGCATAACCATATCCTTCTGGTATTGTCGATATTCCGCTTTGGAAAGGTAGAAACTCTCCGGATCGAGCCCCTCAGCCATCCCATAGAAGGCGGCGGAAAAAAGACGGCTGAGATCGACCTTTTCCACATAGTTCCTTTTGATCAACTCAATCACCTGGGTAATGATGGTAAGTCTGCGGTAGCTTCCCGCTTTCGAACCTGCGCTCCCCAAGATTATCCCAAAAAGGGCGAAGAAGACCACTACCGCAGTAATTGTAATAAGCTGTTTTCGATACCTTCTAAGCATTGCTATTTACGCTCCTTAATTGGTTTCAGCCAATCCAAAGGGTTTTCAGGGACCCCATTGTGCCTCAATTCGAAGTGGAGGGAAGGACCGGAGAGAAAACCAGTATCCCCTACCAAGGCTACCGGCTCTCCCTTCCTCACATAATCACCAACCTTGACCAGAAGCTTCGAGGCATAGCCATAAAAGGTCCAATACTTATCCCCATGGTCTATTATTAGGAGGTTTCCATAACCTCGGAACCAGTCAGCATATATCACCTTCCCATCAAACACCGCATAAACCGGGGAACCGGGCGGTGCTGCGATATCTATTCCCTTTCTCACCAAATAGATATTGAACTTGGGGTGTTTAACCTTCCCAAAGGTGGCGACGACCTTCCCCAAAACGGGCCAGGAGAGTAACCCCTTGAACCGGTAGAAAGGAAGAGGGGGTGAGGGGGGAACCCCCTCGGTCGAGAGATCCGCCACCAACCCTTCGAGCTTCCGCGATGCCTCCATCAGCTCTGATATCGCTTGCAAGGTCAACTTCTGCTCCCTCCTTACCTTGGCCAGATAAGCCTCCTTCTCCTTCCGCAGCTTTCTCACCTCCTCCGCCTTCGCCGCCGTCTCCCTTCTCAAGGCGAGCAACCTTCTCTCTCCCTCCTTAAGCTCCCTTTTCGAACGGGTAAAAAGGGCGATATCCCGCCTAAACCTATCTATAAGCTCCCTATCCCGACGGGCTAAGAAGGAAAGGTAGTAATAGCCCTCTCGAAAACCTCCTGCCTCCTCCATTGAAAGAGCCATACGAAGATAGCTGAGCCTGCCCAATTTGTAGATAAAGACCAACTTCCTTCCTAAAAGCTTCTTCTCATCATCTATCTTCTTCCTCAGCTTAGTGATCCTCCTTCTTACCTCCCTCTGTCGTTCTCGATTTATCCTAAGCTCCACCTCGAGGCGATCAAGCTCCGCCCTCCTCAATTCCACCGCTACACCCAACCGCTCAAGCTCCCCGAGGATGCTTTTTTCCTCGGAAAGAGCCGCCTCATACCGTGCCTTGAGCCTTTTTATCTCCTCCTTTATCCTCCTAAGCTTCTCTTTGTCCGATACCTTCTCCTCTCGAGGGAAAAGAAGAAAGGCAAAAGAGAACAGAAGGAAAAAAACGAAAACCGCCCTCCGCTTCATCGAAGACCGCTACCCCCAACCCCTACTCCCTCTGTTCTTAAGAACAGGGAAAAACTTTAACTTATCCAACATTTATTATTCTATTCCCCCTGGCGAAAGGTGTCAACAAAAAGCCCTTCCCGGTTGAATCCTCCCCCCAACCGGGGCTATACTTATCCCAAAAGGAGGACACGGTGGAAGAGAAGGCGAAGGAAATAAGATACGATTATCAAAACGCCCTCCACGAAAGGGTGGGCGATGAGGGAATAAAGGGGGAGGAGATCGATAAAAATCTTCCCCTTGGAGAAAGATTAATCGACGAGGTAAGGAGAAAGATCAAAAAAGGGGAATACAGCTTCGCCTCCTTACCCGATGATGATGAGACCGAGGAGGAGGTCCGCCGCTTTGCCCTCTGGTCAGGAAGAAGGTTCGATCAGGTGGTGGTAATCGGGATGGGAGGCTCTGCCCTGGGCGCCATCGCCATAGATGAAGCATTAGCTCCTCTCTCCTCTGAGTTCTCCTTTCGCCTTTATCCTAAGTTGATCGTCCTTAAAAACATAGACCCGACAATAACCGCTCGCCTTGCCGCTACCCTCGACCTCAAGCGAACGCTCTTCATCGTGATAAGCAAATCGGGAAAGACGGTAGAGACCTTAGCTAACTTCCTTTCCTTAAGGAAATTCCTCATAAAAGAAAAAGGGATAACAAAATATCGGGAGAATATCGTAGTCATAACTACCAAAGGGAAAGGACCCCTTTTCCAGCTTGCAAAGGAGGAAGGTTATCAGCTCTTTTTTATCCCCGAGGATGTAGGGGGGAGGTTTTCTGTTCTCTCACCAGTGGGGCTTCTTCCCGCTGCCCTTATCGGCGTCGATACCAAGGAGTTAATCACCGGTGCTTCCTTTATCCGAGATAGATTGATCAACCTCCCTCCCTCGGAAAACCCTGCCTTCCTCTTCGCTCTTATTCACTTCCTCCTCTTTCGCAAGGGGAAACGGGATCAGGTCATCTTCCCCTACGCCACTACCCTCCGTGGACTCGCCTATTGGTACCGTCAGCTCCTTGCCGAGAGCTTGGGGAAAAGGAGCGAACAAGGCGCCCCTGTGGGACAAACGCCAGTGGTAGCGATCGGGGCAAGCGATCAACATTCCCAACTCCAGCTCTACCTCGAGGGACCGAACGACAAGGAATTCCTCTTTCTCGAGGTAGAGGATTTCCCTGAGGATATCACCCTACCCGATGTCCTCCCTCACCGAGAGATCCCCCAGTTCCTTGCCGGAAGGAAGCTCTCGGAGATACTCACCGCGGAAAAGAGGGCGACCGAGCTCGCTCTGACCAAAGGAAAGAGACCAAACACCACCCTAATCATCCCTGAAATAAACGCCTTTACCCTGGGGGAGCTTTTCTTATTCTTCGAACTCGCTATCGTCTTCTACGCCTTCCTTCTCCAGGTTAACCCCTTCGACCAGCCGGCAGTGGAGGAGATAAAGAGGAATACCGCTTCCATCCTCTCATTGAAAAGACCAAAAGAGGGAAATGGCTGATGACGAAATAAGAAGAGCAATTGAGAGGGGTTAATTCTCGGATATCTTCCGAGGATAACTCGCAATAGAGATACCCGGGTGGGAAGGGGTGGCTTAAATACGATTGACTTATCGCTATTGAAGGTCGTAAAATAAAAATTGTTTTAAAAGAGAATTTACTTGGGAGGATTAAGATGTTTGGTTCGATTGGTATTCCGGAGCTTTTGCTCATTTTCGGTATCGTGCTTCTCCTATTTGGGGCGAAGAAGCTACCCGAAGTGGGTCGCGGCTTGGGCAGAGGGATAAAGAATTTTAAAGAAGCGCTGAGCGGAACTTCCGAGAACAAACCAGCAGAAAAGGAGCTGGAAAGAACTGAAGAAAAGAAGGGAGAAGACTGAGGAAGCCAGAGAGGCACTTAGGGCGAGAAAAAGCGGATTTTTGCTTCCTGACCGAGCGAGCGCTCCGGAAGAAGGGAAGGGTTTATTTCACTTATTTTTGTTTTCGGCGGAAAGAAATAAAGATATTGGTAAAGGATGTATTCGCCTGGTTCTGCCTTTAAGATATCGAAGGAAAATCCAAGCTCAGGGAAGCTCCCCGGTTCTCCTTCAGGTAATTTACGCTTTTTCCCATCATCAGCAAAATAAAAGGAATGGGGGAGCATTTTTGCTCTCCTTTCTGGTCGAATGAAGAAGAGTAGCACCCCCTTTTCTCCCGAGAGAAGAACAAAATTCGTTTTACAATGAGGAAAATCTTTTTCCCCTGGTTCCATCTTTCCATCCGCTATCCCATGATATCCACCAGGAAGGTAGATCTCCATACCTGAGGCAGAACTTGCAAAGTCAAGCGAGGTACGGAAACTGGCGGAACTACAATAACGGGCAAGTCTTATCGGCGATGAGACCACGATGGGAAAGACGATCCCCTCGGGATAAAACCCTATCTCCACCTCCCCTGAAGGGACCTTTCTTCCTACCACTTTTAATTCTGGCTTTCCCACCACGGTTATCCTCAGCGGTCCTCTCCTTATCCCCCTCGTTCGGAAGGCGATATCTCCCTCGGTTTTAACCATCGGCTTTATCGCCAAGGGATAGAAAAACCACCACTTGAGGCGTGCCTTTATCCTTATCTTGCTCCGATCGAGTATGCTTCTTCCTGAGGGAAAAGCAAGCTCCACCAGAAAGTACCTATCCTTAGCCAAAGCCGCCGAATAGGATGGGGTTCGAACAAAGAAGAAATTTCCCCGGGCATATGATGATATAACCTTCTTTACCTCCCTTTGGGAGGAAGAAAGAGAAGGAAAAAGATAAAAATATTTCCCCCTCACCTTGAGCTCGAAGACAGGCGAGCAAAGGGAAGAAAGAGCTGACGCTGGTGCCCGCTTGCCTCCCTCCTCAAGGAGGAATATGAGTTCATCATTCGGTCGGAGTAGACCCGCCTTCTCACTCCCCCCAAGGAGAAGCTTCCCCTCATCATCCCGCTCATCCACCTGAAGAGTAACAGGGAAAAACCTACCCCCCTCATAGCGACAAAGGAGGAGAGAGGAAATCGGCTTTCCTAAAAGAGGGGACAGCTTCTCTCCTCGAATGATTACCGTGGTGAAATGTTGAACACCGCCTAAGGATGGAAGAGCGAGAGAAACCCCTATTCCGAGCAGAAAAAACCATATTTTTAAAATCTTCCTCTCCATTATGCGCCTTCTATATTAACGCAGAACAAACCATTCCTTAAAGCTTTTTTCGCTTCAGTCAATTAATCCTTGACAGAGAAGGCGACATTATATATCGTTATATACTAATAGAGGAATATAGGGAGGGCTTATGGAAAAATTGGCCAGGATATTCAAAGCACTCTCCGATCCCACCAGGCTCCGAATAATGAACCTTCTCCTTGAAAGAGAGCTTTGTGTTTGCGATCTCACCAAGGTGCTCGATATCAGCCAGCCGAATATATCACGCCATCTTAACTGCCTTAAGAACGCCGGCCTTGTCTCTTCACACAGGGTTGGGGTTTTTATTCATTACGAAATAGCCAACCTTCCTCCTGAGTTTAAGAAGTTCCTTAACGCACTTGACGAGATATTCCATCACCATCCAAAGCTCAAAGAGGATCGGTTGCGCCTCTCTTCCCTTCTTAAAAAGAAGCTCATCGCCACTGGCTGCAATCCGGAAGGGTAGACGGAAGGTAACCAATCCTGCGATTAGGAGATCTTTTTACCTTAGCTTTCTTCTTGTCAATAGACTACCGTCTGATAAAATAGACTACTCTTTTATCGATGGAGAGGGTTCAATGGCTCTTCTGGTAATTAGCGGCATCGCCATATTCTTTATCGCGATGATATCCTCCGCCTTCGGGATCGGTGGGGGAGCCTTTTACACCCCGCTTCAGGTGCTTCTGGGCATCGAGTTCCACAAGGCAACCGCAACCACTATGCTCATCATCCTTGCCAGTTCCTCCTCCGCCTTCACCGTCTATCGGAGGAAGAAGCTCGTCGACTACCTCCTCGCCCTCATCCTCGCTTCTTTCTCCGCCTTCGGCTCCTTTCTCGGCGGTTTCTACTCGGGAAGGTTTAGCGGTAGCTCCCTCTCCTTTCTTTTTGCAGTAGTGGTTGGGACAAGCGGGATCATTATGTTCCTTTCTCCAGAGGAGAGAAGGGGAGGAGTATCGTTCACTCATTGGTGTATAAGGAGAGAGATGGGTGAAGATAGCTATGGGGTCAACCTACCGCTTGCCATTCCCCTCGCCTTCCTCATCGGGATGGCGGCAGCGATGATCGGGATAGGCGGTGGGGCGTTGATGGTTCCGATGATGGTTTTGATCTTCCGGGTGCCGATAAAGATCGCCATAGGAAGCTCTTCCCTCATAGCTCTCCTCACCACCTTGCTCGGCTTTGCTGGCCACTTTGCTGCCGGACACTTCGAACCTAAACTTGCCTTATTCTTAGCCCTCTCCGCCTTTCTTGGAGGGCAGTTAGGACCACGGATAATCATCCGGATCGAGCGGAAAAAGGCAAAGAGGTTTTCCGGGATCTTGCTTACCGGATTAGCCGTTTGGATGGGGATACGGGCTTTCCTCTAATCCAACTTGCCCTTCTTACCATCGCCCTCCTTCAAAAATCCTATCGCCCTATCGATCAATTTGAGCGTCCTCTCCTTACCCATTACCTCGAGGAGTTCAAAGATACCTGGTCCCACCCTCTTCCCGGTAAGGGCAACCCGAAGTGGATGGATAAGGGCTGCCGCCTTTATCTTAAGCCGGTCAGCGGTGAGACGGAGAGCTCGCTCCGTGTCCTGGGCGGTAAACCGGGGAAGAAGGGTAAACTCCTCTTTAAGCTCGGAAAGGTAACGGGGAAGCTCCGGATCGGTGAAATGTTTCGCTACCGCCTCCTCATCGTACTCAAAATCATCGCTTAAGAAAGGCTTGGCATCGCGGGCAAAATCAGGAAGAAGCTTCACCCGCGGCTTAAGGAGATCTATAAGGAGGAGGAACCAATCCCTTTTTTCCCCAGCTAAAGCCTCATTCCATAAACCCACTCTCTTCAGCTGTTCGGCGACCAGGGGCTCAAGCTCCTCCGCCCTCTTCAGGGAAATATATTGCCCGTTCAGCCATTCAAGCTTGGTGATATCGAAGACCGCGTTCGACTTACTGACCCCAGAAAGGGAAAATAGCTCGATAAGTTCCTCCCTTGGGATTATGGTGCGGTCATCACCAGAGGACCAGCCGAGAAGGGCAAGGAAGTTGACCATTGCATCGGCTAAAAACCCCTGTTCCTTGTAGGCGAGAACTGAAGTTGCCCCATGCCTCTTGCTCAACCTCTTCCTGTCCGGACCGAGGATAAGAGGAAGATGGGCAAATTGGGGAGGCTCGACGCCAAAAGCCCGGTAGAGCATAATCTGCTTCGGGGTATTCGAGATGTGATCATCCCCCCGGATAATATGGGTAATCTTCATATCAATGTCGTCCACCACCACCGAGAGATGATAGGTGGGATGCCCATCGGAGCGGAGGAGGACGAAGTCCTCGATGTTCTCGTGGCTGAAGGAGAGCTCTCCATGAACGAGATCGGTGAACCGGGTTTCCCCCTCCGGCACCTTGAACCTTATCGCTCGGGGAAGACCCTCTGCCTCATTTTTCTTGACCTCCTCCGGGCTTAAGCTCAGGCAATGGCGGTCGTAGCGCCAGGTCCTCCCCTCCCCAATCGCTTTCTCCTTCTCCCTTTTGATCCGCTCCGGGGTACAGTAGCAGTAATAGGCATAACCCATCTCAACCAGTCGCTCCGCATACTCCCGATAAATGGAAAGGCGATGCGATTGATAGAAGGGACCCTCATCCCAGATGAGCCCGAGCCAGCGGAGCGCCTCAAATATCCTATTGACCACCTCACTTGAGGAGCGTTCGACATCGGTATCCTCTATGCGAAGGATGAACTTTCCCCTCTTATTTCTCGCGAAAAGCCAGTTGAAAAGGGCGGTTCTCGCCCCTCCTACATGGAGCTCACCAGTGGGAGACGGGGCAAACCTCACCCTCACCTGCTCCATTTGCCACCTCCTTAACACCAGATGATCGCTCAGATAAAGTTCAGGTCTTTTAGTTTACCAAAAATGGACAAAAAAAGAAAAGGGGAACATCCCCCTTATTTTGAAAAAGTCAATCGCCGCACCTAGAACCCCCACATTACCCCAAACGAAACACGAGGGACGAATAAGCCAGGCCATACCAAACAGTTAAAATCAAACCTAAACCACCTATTGGGCTTGTTCAGTTTATACCTCACCCCTGCACCTACATTTGGTAAAAACCAGCTGCGCCCCCTCTAAAAGCGACCAGCAGAAAGTACCACCAGCAGTCAGATATAGAGTTTATTTTCCGG